>SLSL01000055.1 GCA_007130465.1 Halanaerobiaceae bacterium
GTTCTTTTTTGTCGCCTTTTCTCTCAGGCGACGATTATTATCATATCATTTCTACCGCTTTTCGTCAAGGCCTATTTGAAAGTTTTTTTCGCCTCTTTTACTTTTTTTCAAGCGACATTTATTATACTAACATCATCTTTATTAACTGTCAAGACTTTTTTTAAACTTTTTTAATTAATTTATAGATTTTTCAATTACCCCTCCACCCAGTACTATATCATTATCATAAAATACAGCTGACTGACCTGGTGTAACTGCCTGAGTAGGATCATTAAATAAGGCTTTCACCTTATTCCCATCTTCTATTGGCATTATTTTACCAGGAACAGGCTCCGAATTGTATCTAATCTGAATCAAAATATTATTCAACTCTTCATCAAGCTCAGATATAGATAACCAATTGGGTTTATTAATTATTAAACCATGAGATTCTAAATGATTTCTGGGGCCTACTATTAAAGCATTATTCTCAGAATCAATATCAATAACATAAACAGGATGATTCATAGAAATCCCTAAACCTCTTCTCTGTCCAATAGTATATTTATGAAGACCTTCATGCTCTCCAATTTTTTCTCCATCATAATAATATATCGGACCAGACATACTTAAATCTGGATAATTACTATCCAGAAACCTTTGGTAATCATCATCAGGAACAAAGCAGATCTCCTGACTATCAGGCTTATTAAACACTTTTAACCCTATCTCTTCTGCAATTTCTCTGACTTGACCTTTTTTATAATCTCCTAAAGGAAATAAAGTTTTTCCAAGTTGATTTTGCTTAAAACCATACAACATATAAGTCTGGTCTTTATCTAAGTCTACAGGTCTTCTTAATATATACCTATCATCTTTCTTCTCTTTAATAGCATAATGGCCTGTAGCTATATAATCACAATCTAACTGCAGTGCTTTGTCAAGTAATGCTTTAAACTTTATTTTTTTATTACAGACAATACAGGGGTTAGGAGTCCTTCCTTTGCTGTATTCTTCAACAAAATTATCTATGACTTCTCTCTGAAAAACCTCTTTAAAATTAAGAGTATAATGAGGGATATCTAGCTTGGCCGCCACCCTTTTAGCATCTTCTATTGAAGACAAAGAGCAACAACCTCCTTCTTCCTCAGATCTCTGTTCATAATCTGGAAATACTTCCATCGTAGCACCTATAACTTCATAACCATCTCGTTTTAGCAAAGCGGCAGCAACAGAACTATCAACCCCTCCACTCATTGCCATTAAAACTCTATTCATTATTCTTCATCTTTCTCCTCTGAATCAGATCTATATTTTTCTATAGCATCTTTTATAGCGTCAGCAGCAAGATTAGAACAATGCATTTTAGCTGGAGGTAAACCATCAAGTGCCTCAGCAACCTGATCTTTACTTACTTTTAAAGCATCATCGAGGGACTTACCTTTAACAAGTTCTGTTACCATACTACTTGTAGCAACAGCTGCTCCACAACCAAAAGTAGAAAACTTAATATCTTTAATATGATCATCTTCTATTTTCATATAAACCTTAATAATATCACCACAAGTTGGGTTACCAACTTCACCAATAATATCAGCATCCTCCATCTTACCTACATTTCTAGGATTTTGAAAATGATCCATAACTTTATCTGAATACATAAAAACACACTCCTTAATATCTATTATAATTTATCCATCATATAATGGAGACATATCTCTAATCTTTTGAATTACTCCTGGTAATTTATCTAATAAATAGTCAACCTCTTCTTCTGTTGTATTATAACCCAAAGAAATCCTTAAAGAACCATGAGCCACTTCATGGGACATACCAAGTGAGAGCAACACATGAGAAGGTTCCAATGAGCCTGAAGTACAGGCTGAACCACTTGAAGCAGCAATACCTAAGAAATCTAAGTTTAATAAGATAGACTCACCTTCAATATATCTAAAACAGAAGTTAACATTATTAGGCAGTCTCTTATCTCCTCTAGGGCCATTGAGAATAGCCTTGGAAATATTTTCTTCTATATTGCTAATGATTTTATCTCTTAACTTAATTAGCTTTTTCTGTTTTTCTGGTAGTCTCTTCCTGGCAAGTTCAGCAGCTTTACCAAAGCCTACGATTCCTGCCAGATTTTCTGTGCCACCACGACGCTTTCTTTCTTGAGCACCACCATTCATCTGTGGAATTAATTTAACGCCCTTTTTAACATATAGAGCTCCTACACCTTTAGGTCCATTTATTTTATGAGCAGATAGAGTTAATAAATCAACTCCTAGTTCTTGTACATCAACCTCTATCTGGCCTGCTGCCTGCACTGCATCAGTATGAAAATAAACTTCATGATCTTTAGCAATTTCAGCAATTTCTTTTACTGGCTGGATTGTACCAATCTCATTGTTAGCCATCATTATAGTTATTAAAATAGTATCATCTCTAATTGAATTTTCAAGATCTTCAAGATCTATAAACCCATCTCCATCTACCTCTAAATAAGTTACATCAAAACCTAAATGCTTCTCCATAAATTCACAGGTATGAAGCACAGCATGATGCTCTATTTCACTGGTAATAATATGCTTACCTTTGTCTTTTAAAGCCATTGCTACACCTTTAATTGCAAGATTATCAGCTTCAGTACCACTACCAGTAAAAATTATTTCTCTACTATCTTCAGCATTAATCAAATCCTGAACTTTCTCTCTTGCTTCCATTATTGTCTGGTTAGCTTTCTGTCCCTCCTGATATATACTAGAAGGATTACCAAACTCTTCTGTTAAAAAAGGTTCCATTTCCTGAAAAACCTTTTCATCAATTGGTGTTGTTGCAGCATGATCAAAATAATATCTTTTATCCATAAATTTCACCTCATTAACTACAAACTTAGTTTGATTTTATTTTTTCAGCTTTATTTTTCAGATCTTCTAAGGTATGAGAATCTAATACCTCTTCAATCTGATTACTCAAAATATTCCATAATTCATGGGTTGCACACTCTTCGCTCTGTTTGCACTCATAATCTTCCTGAACACAGTTTACTGGACTAACTGGTCCCTCAAGCACCCTGAATATATCTCCTGCAGTAATATCTTTAGGATTTTTATTTAGCAAATAACCTCCGTGGGCACCTCTAACACTTTTGACTAATCCTGACTTCCTTAAGTTGGCAAATAATTGTTCCAGGTATTGCTCTGAAATATTTTCTCTTTCAGCTATTACTCTTAAAGGAATAGCTTTGCCATCTTCATGCAGAGCTAAATCAATCATTGCTCTAAGTCCATATCTTCCCCTTGTAGAAATCTTCATTTTTAATACCACCCCATACTTGAGTTTTATCCTCGGATTTATTCTACCACAGAATAAAATAACTGTCAAATATTTTATTCATTTATAAGTAAAAAGAATCCTCGATATTGATTCTTACTTTGTCAGATGTAATCTCTTTAACCTCTTTAATTAAATTATTAACAATATTATACTTCATAATTGCATTAATAACAAATTGGCCTTCCTCATAACCCTGTTCTTTAATGTCTGCTTTGAATTTTTCTAATTGCCCTAAAACATCTCCTATATTATCATAGGAACCTTTAAATTTTAATCTTTTATATAAAACTAGCCGTTTTATACCTGCTGCTTCTATTGCTAATTTTGCAGTCTCTCCATAGGCCCTTATTAATCCACCAATACCTAATTTAGTACCACCAAAATATCTAGTAACAACTACAACTGTATTTAGCAAATCGCCAGTTGAAATCTGTTGTAAAATCGGCTTTCCTGAAGAACCAGTAGGTTCGCCATCATCATCTGCATATTCAATTATATTATTATTATCATAAACCCTATAAGCATTTACATTATGAGTTGCATCTGAATGTTTATCTTTAATATTATCTATAAATTCTTCAGCCATAACAATATTACTACAGTTTTTTGCAATACCATAAAACTTACTATCTTTAACTTTATTAAATATCTCTTCAGAAGAATTCACAGTCTTATATTCTTCGCCCTTATTCAGATGAATCACCGCCATTAGAAAGACTTTTTAAATCATTTAAAAATTTCTTTATTTTTCTCTCGCGTCCCAATCCATCAGGATGATATAATTCAATATCTTTATATTTATCTGGCAAATAGTTCTGTTTAACGTAATTATTTTCATAATCATGTGGATATTTATAGCCTTCCCCGTGTTTAAGGTCTTTTGAGCCAGAATAGTGGTTGTCCTTTAAATGATTAGGTACTTCACTATATTCATTATTTTTAACAAACTGTAAAGCTTTATCAATACCTTCAATAACTGAATTACTCTTAGGTGCAGATGCCAAATGAATTGTAGCCTGTGCCAGTGGAATTCTAGCCTCTGGCATACCAATATATTCAAGGGCTCTAACAGCACTTACTGCAATTTGTAAAGCTCCAGGATCTGCCATTCCAATATCTTCTGAAGCATGAACAATTAACCTCCGGCCAATAAACATCGGATTTTCTCCGGCTTCTAACATTAATGCTAACCAGTATAAAGCAGCATCTGGGTCAGAACCTCTAATACTTTTAATAAAAGCAGATATGACATCATAATGCCTATCCCCATCTTTATCATACTTAACAATTTTTTCTTGTAGACTTTCAGCTATAATTTCTTGATCTAAATCAATTTTACCCTCTTTATCTGTTGGAGTAGAAAAAACAGCAATTTCTAAACCATTTAAAGCAACCCTGGCATCTCCATTAGCTTTGTCAGCTAAAAAATCAATTGCTTTTTCATTAATGTTGATCTTATAATCACCTAAACCATTTTTTTTATCTTTCAATGCCTGTTTTATAATCTTTTTTATATCTTCTTTTTCTAATGGTTCCAACTTAAAAACCCTGCTTCTAGATAATAAAGGTGAGTTAACTTCAAAATAAGGATTCTCAGTTGTAGCTCCAATCATTATTATTATTCCTTCTTCAACAGATGGTAATAAAGCATCCTGTTGAGACTTATTGAATCTATGGATTTCATCTATAAATAAAATTGTCCTTTGATTATATAGCTTAATATTGTTTTCACCTTTTTTAATTACTGCCCTTAAATCTTTAACTCCTGAAGTCACTGCATTAAGTTTCACAAAATCAGAATCAGTACGATCAGCAATAATCTTCGCCAGGCTAGTCTTACCAGTACCAGGAGGGCCATATAATATTAATGATTGCAACCTATCAGACTCAATCATTCTTCTTAATAGTTTGCCTTCACCAATAATATTTTCCTGTCCATAAATCTCCGAAAAATCTTTAGGTCGCATCCTATAAGCCAGTGGTTTATTTTTATCATTATTTTTTTGTTCACCAGAAAATAAATCCATATTAATTTCTCCTATATTCTTTACAATTAATAATTTTCCCCTCAGTTATAATAAAATCAACTGGCAAATCATATTTATTAGTTGGCACTTCATCAATAATATATTCACTATAAACAAAACTTAACTTTATAGGATTTCCCTCTCTATTATTGGAACGAGCCAAAAACCTATCATAAAAGCCACCACCATATCCAATCCTAAAACCTTTTAAAGAAAAAACAAGTCCAGGAACGATTATTAAATCTAAAAATGAAGGATCAATTTTAGAATTAGAATTAATTGGTTCAAGAATTCCATATGCTCCTTCAGTTAAATCACTAAATTTATCAATCAAAACCGCATCCATTTCTTTTGTGTCAGGGTCTGGGGCTGGCACATAAACATCTCTGTTATCTTCTAACATCTTCTTTATTAAATGACGGGTCTGAACTTCATTTTTATAAGAAACATAAAGAAAGATTTTATCACTATTGCTATAAAAATCTGTTTCCAGGAAATTATTTACTATTCTCTTACTTTTAAATATAACTCTACTATCACTTAAATCCTCTCTTTTATTCATAAATTTTTTTCTTAAATTATTTTTATTCATATTTTTCACCTGAATTTATAATACCAAAAAGGAAGGCTTTATGCAAAATATTCTTGTGAAAATTGCATTATAAACAAAAAAACTGATTGGTATCCCAATCAGTAGAAATAAAGTCCCGCCATGCCGTGTGGATTTTAAATTTTGATCCCTGTCTGCCAGGTGGGTGCCCTCCTACTCGGTTTGTAAGTCCATCTAAGGCATTTACGCCGCGAGTAGAGTCCAGGCTCCCTGTGTATTAGTGTTGGTCAAAATTTTTAACCATCACGTACATGGCAGAACCAAATATTCCTTTAATTATAATAACACATAAATACCACAAATGCAAGGTTGATAAAGAATATTATATATCCAATTTAAGATTTAATTCATCAAGTTGACTCTTACTCACTTCACCTGGAGCTTTAGTTAATAATGAACCTGCTTTTTGATTTTTGGGGAAAGCAATTACATCTCTTATAGAGTCTTTCCCTGTTAAAATCATTACAATTCTATCAAGTCCAAATGCTACTCCACCATGTGGAGGAGTTCCATAGTCTAAAGCTTTTAATAAGAAGCCAAACTTCTCATCAGCTTCTGCTTTAGAAATCTTCAATAATCTAAATACTTTCTCCTGAAGGCTTCTTCTATGTATTCTTTTACTTCCTCCGCCAATCTCTTCGCCATTTAAAACCATATCATATGCTGCAGCTCTGACATTAAGTGGATCATCATCTAAAAGATCAATATCCTCTACTTTAGGGGCTGTAAATGGATGATGTTCTGATTCAAGTCTATCTTCTTCGTCATTATAATGAAATAGAGGAAAATCAACCACCCATAAAAAGTCAAATCTGTCTTCAGATATTAAGTTAAGTTTTTCTCCTAAATGAAGCCTTAAATGCCCCAGGGAAGTTACTGAAGTTTTATAGTCAGCAGCAACTAATAAAGCTAGATCATTATTTTCTACTTCAAGTTTTTCTTTTAGCTTACTAATTTCTTCTTCAGATAAAAATTTAGCAATTGGAGATTTTACTCCCTCATCAGTAAATGCAAACCAGGCAAGTCCTTTAGCACCATAGGTCTTTACAACATCCTCTAATTTATCTATCTGACCTCTACTAAAGTCAGCTCCACCAGATACTTTTAACCCTCTTACTGTTCCATCATTATTAACAATATTTCTAAATACATTAAACTTACTTTCAGTAAATATTTCAGATAAATCTTTTATTTTCATACCAAATCTAGTATCAGGGCTGTCGCTTCCATAATTATCCATAGCTTCTTTATAAGTAATCCTATCAAAATTCAAATCAACTTCTATATCGCCAATAGCAAAAATATCTTTGATCATTTCTTCCATTTCTAACATGAATTTATCCTGTTCAAAGAAAGATATTTCAATATCAATTTGAGTGAATTCTGGCTGCCTATTAGCTCTTAAGTCTTCATCTCTAAAACACCTGGCAATCTGAAAATACTTCTCCACACCTGAAGACATTAAGAGTTGTTTAAATAACTGAGGAGATTGAGGTAATGCATAAAACTTGCCTTTATTAACCCTGCTAGGAACAAGATAATCTCTTGCACCTTCAGGAGTACTCCTTGTTAAAATAGGCGTTTCAACTTCCCAATAATCTCTTTTAGTTAAAAATTGCCTGGTCTTCTGCATAACAAGATGTTTTGTCTTTAAAGCATCTCTCATCTCTGGTCTTCTCAAATCAAGATATCTATATTCAAGTCTTAAATCTTCACCAACATCAGCATTATCTTCAATTAAAAATGGTGGTGTTTCAGATTCAGCAAGAACTTCAATATCATAACCTTCTAATTCAATCTCCCCTGTTGCCATTTCAGGATTAATATTATCATTAGGCCTTGCTCTTACCTTGCCTTCAATTTTTACAACATATTCTGACCTTAATCTATCAGCAATTTCAAAAGCTTCTTCAGAAATTGATTGATCAAATACAACTTGAACTATTCCACTTCTATCTCTAATATCAATAAATATTAATGAGCCATGATCTCTTCGTTTTTGTACCCAACCACATATTACTACCTTTTCTCCAATAAAATCTTTATTTATTTCAGCATTTTTATTGCTTCTAAGTTTATTAATTACATTTGATTCCATCTTGTCACTCCTAACATATACTAATTATCAAATAAATTACTAATTTTTTCTGCTAATTCATTTAAAACAACAGAAAATTCTTCTCCACTTCTCATATCTCTTAAAGTAGCTTGCCCTGACTCTAATTCTTCAGTACCTAATATGATTGTATAGTTACTATTTTTCCTATCAGCATCTTTCATCTGACTTTTAACACTCCGTCCAAAGTAATCTTTATCAGCAGAAATCCCGGCTTCTCTTAACTCATTTAGATATATAAAACCTTTTCTTTCTGCCTCTTCGCCAATAGTTACAATATAAATATCAATTCCTGAACCTATATCTAATTCTTTATCCTCTAATAGAATTTCTAATCTTTCAAGGCCAAGAGCAAAGCCAACGCCAGGAATATCTCTATCTCCAATCTCCTTAACTAACCCATTGTACCGGCCACCAGCAAAAATTGCGTCCTGTGAACCAAGCTCATCTGATTTTATCTCGAAAGCTGTATTGGTATAATAATCTAAACCTCTAACTAAAGTTGGCACTTCTCGATATTCAATCATTAAACTATTCAATCCACTTTTAACTTCTTCAAAATCATCTTTACATTTATCACATAAATTATCCGTTATTTTAGGTGCCTCGCTAATAATCTCCTGACAGCTTTCAACTTTACAATCAAGAACCCTCAATGGATTTGTTTTTATTCTTCTCTTGCAATCATCACACAATTCTTGATCAACACTAGAAAAGTAATCTCTTAACTTATCTAAATAACCTGGTCTACATTCTTTACAACCAACAGAATTAATCTCAACAACAAAATCAGATAAACCAACTTCTTTTAAAAAATCAATACCTAATTTTATTATTTCAACATCAACTAGCGGGTTATCACTACCTAATACCTCAACACCAAACTGATGAAACTGTCTATATCTACCTGCTTGAGGACGCTCATATCTAAACATTGGTCCTGAATAAAAAAACTTAAAAGGTAACGCTTTACCATATAATTTATTTTCAATAAAAGACCTTACTACAGGAGCAGTTCCTTCTGGTCTTAAAGTTATGCTTCTACCAGCTTTATCTTCGAAAGTATACATCTCTTTCTCAACAATATCAGTTGATTCTCCTATTCCACGAATAAATAAATCAGTGGATTCAAATATTGGAGTTCTAATCTCTTTATAATTATACTTTCTGCATATTTCTTTCGCTTTCTCTTCTAAATATTGCCATTTAAAAGAATCCGGGGGCAAAATATCATTTGTCCCCCGGGGAGCATTTATAGACATAAATTTTCCATCCTTTCAAAATCAACTATCTTTTTATTATAAATCGCCATCAATCTCTACTTCTTCATCGAGTTCTTCATCAGCCTCTAAATCATCGGTATCTAGCTCTTCAAGTTCCTCAGTATCTAATTCATCAATATCTTCATCAGCAGGAGGTAAAGCATCCCCTGTTCCTATATCCTGCATTTCCTGCTGCAATTCTATAAATTTATTCATTTCATTTGAAGCTCGTTCTTCATCGCCTAATTCATTAAATGCTAGATTCAACTGATATCTTGCCATCAAATTTTCACCGGCATAATCTGAAGCAAGATCATATTTCTCTGTCGCTTTATCAATATTGCCTTCCTCGCTATAAATTTCTCCAAAATGGAAGGCAACTTCCCAGCTTTCAGGATGTTCTTCCATTGCTATATCCATTGTTTCTACAGCATTCTCAAAATCATTATCATAATAATAGCTTTCGGCTAAATAAATATAAAGTGCTGGGTCATTCTGCATTTCAATTGCCTCATAAAAACTTTCTCGAGCATTAGCAAACTCATCATTTTGATAATATCTCATACCTCTTAAGGCAGCATCATAAATTTCGATTTCAGCAGAATCTCTAGCTTCAGATAACCAGGCTTCAAAGTTTTCATCTTCTAATTCAGATATTAAGCTATCTCTAATATCATTCTTTGCAGATTCTTTTTCTTCATCTGTCATCTCATTTATATCTTCTTCAGAATATTCTTGCTCAAATCTTTCTTCAACTAAATCCTCGTCCACTTCTACTGTTCCATGAATATCTTCTATAGTTGCTTCAACTATATTCTGTTGTTGAATTGAAGCTCTAACACTATCCCTGAAATCCTCAATAGTAAATCCTTGATTAGCCATTATTTCTTCAAGCTCTTCCATACTAATCTGATTCTGTTCTAAAATTTGATTTATTGCCTCTTCAACTTCTTCTTCACCTACATCAGCATCTATACCTCGCTCTTGAGCTTCAAGATGGAGTAATCTTTCTTCTATAAGGGAATTTAATATACTTAATCTAAATGGTAACATCTGAGTTCTAGAAAATTGAGCTGTCTGTTGAGCGTAATTCTGTAACATATTAAAATATTGCTGCCTGGAAATTTCATCTCCATTTACTGAAGCAATAGCATCATCAACATCCATTGACTGCTGCTGACCTCCACCACCAGTTCCACCACCCATATAAGCTCCATAACCCATAAAAGCTCCTGTTATGGCAAAAGCTAATACAACTAAATAAACAACAATTTTACTGTTTTTTCTCAATTCATTAAACATTAATATAAATACCTCCTATTAATCAATTAATAATAATATTCTTTAAATTCTTTAATAGTAGTCTCTGGACCATGTCCAGGGAAAACTATAGTCTCTTCTGGAAGTTCAATTAAATTTCTAATAGATTTATTTAAGTCATCCATGTTGCCTCCAGGAAGATCAGTTCTACCTACCCCATTTTTAAAAATTGTATCTCCACTAAACAATAAGCTTTTGTTTTTATTATAAAGACTTACACTTCCTGGACTATGCCCTGGACAGTAAAATATTTCTATTTCAGTATTACCAATAATCAAATAATCTTTTAATTCGAGAAAAAAATCGGCTTCTGGACTTTTAATTTTAGTTCCCATATACTCTGACAGATTCTTTTCTGGATCGGAAAGCTTCTCTGCTTCTTTTCTGCTAATACCTAATTTTACATTGAAATTATTTTTTAAAAATTCATTTCCCCCGATATGATCAAAATGACTATGGGTATTAATAATATATTTTAAATTAAGGCCATATTCTTCAATTTTATCTTTTATTTCTGAAACTTCTTTTGCAGAACCAGGATCAATAATTATAGCTTCATTTGAATCCCAGATCAAATAACCATTTACAGAGTTAATATTAAAAGCAAATCTCAAATAATCTATTCAAATCACCTCCAGAAAAATTAAACTAGAATTCTTTCTTGCTATCTATCAGCAATGTAACTGGACCATCATTATTTAAAGTTAGATTCATATAAGCTTTAAATTCACCATTAGCATATCCTAATCCAGTTTCTTTAATTTTCTTTATAAAATAATCATATAACTTCTCTGCTTTATCTGGCGAAGCGGCCTGACTATACCCTGGTCTTCTACCTGACCTGCAGTCTCCATAGAGAGTAAATTGAGAGACAATCATAATCTCTTTATCCAAATCTTTTACTGATAAGTTCATCTTGCCATCTTCATCATCAAAAATTCTTAAATTAACAATTTTATCAACCAGATAATCTACATCTTCTTTACTGTCTTCGTCTCCCACTCCAAGCAAAATACATAAACCTTCATCTATTGAACCTATTACCTCATTGTCAACTTCAACTTCCGATTCAAGTACTCTCTGTACAACGGCCCTCATAAACTACCTCCTATATTAACTAGGTTTTGCTCTACTAACAGATAAAACTCCAGAAATATTTTCTATCTTTCTAATTAGATCATACATATGCTCTCTACTACTTAATTGAACAGTTATCTTAACATATGCCTGATTATATTTATTGCTATTAGCTATTACAGAATGCAATTCTATTTTCTCATTAGATATCAAACTTGTAATATCATTTAATAATGCTGATTTATTAACAGCTTTAATGACCAGATCTACCTGGTAAGAGTCAGATCTCTGATTATTCCACTTTACATCAATAAATCTATCCTCGTCATCTAAACTTTTAAGATTTGGACAATCAGATCTATGAACAGATACTCCTCTCCCCCTTGTGATATAACCAATAATATCATCTCCAGGAACAGGATTACAACACTGAGCTACCCTTACTAATATATCATCCATTTCTTTAACTTGAATCCCTTTATCAGGGCTTTTCTTTTTAGGAGTTGTAATTAGATCCTTTAATTCATCTTTTTGTTTGTACTTATCAGGTAGTTTCTTTAAGGCCTGTTTTACAGCAACCTGATCATACCCAATAGCCTCAAATAATGATTCTGGATTATCTCTTCCTAAATTTTTTGCAAGATCTTTTATAACCTTATTCTTTTCAGAATCAGGAATATCTACTTTTTCTTTATTAAAATAATCAAATAATGTCTTTTTCCCGTTTGCAACAATCTGTTCTTTCTGCTGTTGTTTAAACCAGCGTTTGATTTTACTCCTGGCT
The DNA here is from genome assembly GCA_007130465.1 of Halanaerobiaceae bacterium. GTDB lineage: Bacteria > Bacillota > Halanaerobiia > Halanaerobiales > Halarsenatibacteraceae > Halonatronomonas. Next base: position 12,509 of record SLSL01000055.1, read on the forward strand.
CTCGAAGTCTTAACAAATTTTAACCAATCTCTTGTTGGACCAGTACTGCTATTGGATGTTAAAATTTCTACAAAATCACCATTCTCAAGCTTATATTCCAGGGGAACTATTTTGCCATTAACCTTAGCACCTACACAGTTATGACCTACCTCTGTATGAATATTATAAGCAAAATCAACTGGTGTTCCTCCTCTAGGGAGAGAAATTACATCGCCCTGAGGTGTAAATACAAATACTTCATCTTCAAATAAATCAATCTTTAAGGTCTCAATAAATTCATGAGGCTCCTGTAAATCTTTCTGCCATTCAAGCAACTGCCTTAACCAGGATAACTTCTCTTCAAAATCTTCATTATCATTATCCCCTTCTTTATATCTCCAGTGAGCTGCAATACCATATTCTGCTGTTCTATGCATTTCAGGGGTTCTAATTTGAACTTCTAAAGGATCTCCTTTTGGACCAATAACTGTAGTATGAAGTGATTGATACATATTAGATTTAGGCATTGCAATATAATCCTTGAACCTACCTGGCATAGGTTTCCATAAATCATGAATTACTCCTAAAACTTCATAACATTCCCTAACAGAATTAACAATTACTCTAATAGCAGTTAAATCATATACTTCACTAAAATCTACTTCTTTTCTTTCCATCTTCTGATAGATACTATATAAATGTTTCGGCCTCCCATAAATTTCAGCATCTATCTTCTGTTCAGATAATTTATCTTCAATATGAGAAATAGCTTTTTTTATCTCCTGCTCTCTTTCTTTTCTATTAGCAGCAACTTTTCTGGAAATTTCATAATACATATCAGGTCTCAAATATCTAAAACTCAAATCTTCTAACTCCCACTTCAATCTGGACATACCTAACCTGTGAGCAAGTGGTGCATAAATTTCTAAGGTTTCTTGAGCTTTCTCAACCTGTTTATATTTCTTCATATAACCCAATGTTCTCATATTATGAAGCCTATCCGTTAATTTAATCAGTACAACTCGAATATCATCAGCCATAGCAAGAAACATCTTACGCAAACTCTCGGCCTGCTGTTCTTCTTTAGTTTTAAATTCTAATTTAGTAAGCTTAGTAACACCATCAACAAGGAGTGCCACCTCTTCACTAAATTCCTTAACAATATCTTCTCTTTTTATTTCAGTGTCTTCTAAAACATCATGAAGAATAGCACCTATAATAGTTGTTAAATCTAATTCAAGCTCAGATAAAATATAAGCAACACCTAAAGGATGCTCATAGTAAGGTTCCCCAGAAACCCTATATTGTCCTTTGTGAGCAGAATGACAAAGATCGAATGCTTTCTTTAATTTATCTATATCTGGATCTTCCATATAAGTATTTATTTTTTTAATTATTTTATTAAGATCCATATAAACTCTCCTAATTAAAAACAAACAAATTTAGTCACTAATTAATGAATAAACTTTATAACCTTCTAGTTCTTCTCTTCCTTTTAATGCTTCTAATTCTAGTAAAAAACCAATACCTATAACTTCACCATCTAGTTGTTCTATTAAGCTAATTGCCGCTCTGGTAGTACCACCGGTAGCTAATAAATCATCTATTAATAGTACTTTATCCCCTGATTTTATTGCATCTTTATGAACTTCAATAGTATTTGTACCATATTCTAACTCATATTCAGCTGAAATAACTTCGGCAGGTAATTTGCCAGGTTTTCTAATAGGTATAAAACCTTTATCTAATCTCATAGCTATCTGAGGTCCAAACAAAAAGCCTCTTGCTTCAATAGCTGCAACATAATCAATCTCAAACTCAGAATAATATTCAACCATTTTATCGATAACATAATTATAAATTTTAGGATCATGCAAAATCGGAGTAATATCTTTAAATAAAATCCCCTCTTTAGGAAAGTCTGGTATCTCTCTGATAAACTCCTTAATATTCATTATAATAAATCCTCCTTTAATTAATTTTCAACATTAATATTATATACTATTAGACGCAATAAGTCCAATTATAAATATTGTTGATAACTAGACTTCTAACAAAAAAACTCTGATAATAAATATCAGAGTTAAAATCTACCTGATCTCAAAATAGAAATAACTAGCCATATTCCCATTATGCCTGCCATTGAGTACCCAATAAACCCTAAAACTGGAACTCCTCTAACAAGAGGTTCTATTTCTGATTGAATTATCATAGAAGATCCAATAATAAGAGATGATATAATCATACTAATTGAAATTCTATTAGATGCAAAATCAATCTCTTTTATCAGTTTGTCCAAATTCATATGTTTAAAATTTATTGACAATCGATCATTTTTAATCATTTTAATTATCTCTGATATATCTGAAGGATAGTTTTTAATATCATTTACCAATCTCCAAAGCTTCAAAGAGACTCTTTTAAAAACATTGTTAGGTTTCAATCTATCAAAGATTAAATCCTGAATAAACTCATTACCAATTTCAACAATATTAAACTCCGGGTCTAAAGTAGAGCCAACTCCTTCATTTAAACTTAAAGCTCTAAATAACAGAAAAAATTCCTGAGGAAGTCTAATATGATGTTTAAATACAATCTTTTGTAAATCCTCAAATAATAATTTAAAATTAATATCTTCTAATCTTCTATTATAATAATTATATATAAATTCTTCTATATCTAATTTGAATTTTCTTGTATTTAAACCAGATGGCATATCCCCAATTTCTAGTATTGTATCAGTAATAACTTCAACATTTCTTCTCAATAATGCAGCAAAAAGAAGAGAAAATAAATCTCTATCTTCGCTTGATATCTGACCCATCATACCAAAATCTATATAGGCTATTTTATTGCCATTTATAATAAAAATATTGCCTGGATGAGGATCGGCATGAAAGAACCCATGAATCATTACCTGCCTCAAAAATGAATGAGCACCAAGTCTTGAAAGCTTTTTGTTTTCAATATCTTCATAAGAATCTATTTCACTTAGTTTCTTACCCTGTATTTCTTCCATTATTAATACTCTTTTAGTAGAATATTTTTCATATGCTTTCGGGCTAATTATTGAATCGTTTTCTGCAAAATTCGCCTGGAATCTTTTAATATTAGATAATTCCTGTTTAAAATTTAACTCTTTTTTTAAACTCTCTTTAAATTCTTCAACTAACCCTACTGGATCAATAAATTCAGGTAATATATTTCTTTCTACAGCTAATTCAGCCAGATCAGTAATTATTTCTAAATCCACATTTATTTTATCCTGAATATATGGTCTTTGAACTTTTACCATAACCGGTTCTCCATTACTTAAAATTGCCCTGTGAGTCTGGGCAATAGATGCACCGGCTGTAGCCTCTTTATCAAAATCTTCAAATACCTTCTCCTGATAATTCTCACCTAGTTCTTCTTTTAATAAAATATCTACTTGATCAAATCCAACAGGAGGAACTTTATCCTGGAGTTTTTTGAACTCAGATATATATTCAGGTGGAAATATATCAGGTCTGGTACTCAAAATTTGGCCCAACTTTACATAAGTTGGGCCTAGTTCCTGAAAAACCTGTCTTAATCTAACAGGTAAACTAATATCATCTGGAGTATCACTTATTTCAAGTCTTTCTTTAAGCGGAACAAATTTCTTCAAATCAAATCTATCCAGAATAAATCCAAGGCCATTTTTTACAAAAACCTGACTTATCTGTCTATATCTTTGAAGATGCTTATATTTTTTTCTGATATTTAAAGCCATATTATTATCCCACTTTATAGTTCAGAATTATTTTGAGATGCTCCATTTTTAAGTTTAATTAGCTTTGTTTCAAGACGAGCAACCCGCTCCTTTAATTTATCAAACTCTTCGACTCTAACAACCCCGAGTTCATCAAGTTTTTCATCAAAGATATCTTCTAATTTATCTTTTTGCTCATCACCCTTTTGTTGCCAGCGTTTAATTAACTCTTTACCCTGCTTTTTAGTTAACTCTCCCTCTTCAACTAAAGATTGAACTAACTCTTCTAACTTATTAATTGTTAAATCAAGGGAACCAATGCCGCGATATAATAATTCTTCTAACTTACTCATTTTAACTCCCCCTATAATAAATTTTATTGAGCAGCTTCAATTCTATCCTGCCAGCCAACCAAAATAGGACTAGCAACAAATATAGATGAATAAGTTCCAACTGCCATACCAACAAAAAGAGCTAACATAAATGTTTGGATTGCTGCTCCACCGAATAAATAAATTGCCAGAATAGCAACTAAAGTAGTCATCGATGTATTAATTGATCTTGGCAAGGTGTCAACAACTGCTCTATTTGCTAGTTCTTCAAATGGACTCCTCTTGTGGAGTTTCATATTTTCTCTGATTCGATCAAAGATTACAATAGTATCATTAATTGAATAACCTATTATAGTTAATAATGCTGCTATAAACGCAGTATTAATTTCTCTTCCAAGTATTGCAAAAACACCAATTGTAAAGACAACATCATGGGCTAAAGTCATTAAAGCTGCAATTGCAAATTTAAACTCAAATCTAAAGCTTATATATATAACTATTGCTACACCTGCAACTAATAAAGCTAAAATACCCTGTCTTCTTAATTCTTCACCTATAACAGGTCCAACTGATTCACTTCTTAAAAGATCAGTCCCTTCAAATCGATCTTCCATAGCATTATTCACTTCTTGAATTTCTTCCTGACTTAATTCTGATGCTCTAATAATTACTCCATATTCCTCTGCATCACTACTATCTTGCAATTGAGCTTCAGTAGCTATATTAATATCCTGTAAAACTGATCTCACCTGTTCAGTGTCAACAGCTTCAGTAAAAGAATATTCAATTATAGAACCACCCTGAAAGTCTATTCCTAAATTCAATCCATTAATAACCAGAAATAGTAATGCAACTACCATGAATACAATTGATATAGTAAACCATATTTTCTTTTTTGACATTAAATCCAGATTTTCAGTAAACTTCATGAATCATTACCCCTCCCTAACACCAAATGAACTTGCTGATTGTAATAGATTTGTACCAGAACTCAAATCTATGAGAGTTTTAGTTACAAAGAATGCATTAAACATACTAACTACTATACCTATTATTAGTGTTACCGCAAAACCTCTAATCGCTCCACTGGTAAAATAAGCTAAAATAGAAGCAGTTATTAATGTAGTAACATTTGCATCAACTATTGTCATATAAGCTCTTTTAAAACCAGCATCAATTGCTGCTCTTAATGTTTTGCCACTCTTTCTCTCATCTTTTATTCTTTCAAATATAATTATATTAGCATCTACAGCCATACCAATTGATAATATTAGTCCAGCAATACCAGGCAAAGTTAAAACTGCCTGTAACCCTGATAAAGTACCCATAAATATAATTCCATATATAATCAATGAAATAGCTGCTATTAAACCAGGGAACTTATAATAAAATACAATATATGCAGCTACTAAAAGTAAACCAAGTAAGCCAGCTCTGATACTCTGTTGAATAGCTATTGCTCCAAGAGTAGGTCCAACTGTTCTGCTTTCAATCACTTCTACTGGAACAGGTAATGCACCTTCACGAATCAAAATTGCATGTTCCTGGGCTTCTTCAACACTATTATAACCAGTAATCTGACCAGAATCTCTTATTACTGCCTGTATAGTTGGATTAGTAAGCCTTTCTTCATCTAAATATACACCCATCTGTTGTCCCATATGCCTTCTTGTAATATTTTCAAACTCTCTTGCTCCTTCTCTATTTAAACTAAAGGTTACAACAGGCCTTCCATGTTCATCATGACTTGCCCTGGCATCATTAATATTTTCTCCTGACATAACAGTTTCTCCATCAATTCTAAATGTTAACATCGCTGTTCTGCCTATTGTAGATATAGCTTCTGAAGGATTATCAACTGCTGGTAACTCTACAATAATTCGGTCACTACCTTCTCTCTGAATCACAGGCTCAGAAAGCCCTATTTGATTAACCCTTCTTTCTATTACACTTAAAATGCCTGTCATAACTTCATTATCAATATCTCTATCTTCAGTTGGCTGCGCCTGTAAAACTATATGGGAACCGCCTTCTAGATCAAGACCTAAATTAATCCCATAATATCCGTAAAGGCCGACAGCCATTGCAATAATTAAAACTATCAAACCAATTTTAATCTTACGTTTCTTCTTATACCTCATATTCATCCTCCCAACAACAAATAATTAATTTAATTGGTATCAATATTATAATCTTCATGTTGAATAAGTCTCATCTCTGTAATAGGCCAGAAAACCCAGGAAGCTTTTCCATGAATTGAATCTTCGTCAACATAACCTACTAGAGACTCAAACCTACTATCAGCACTATGATTTCTATTATCTCCTAAAACAAAATAACTATCTTCAGGAACCTCAAAAGGACCTGAACTTCCAATCTCCCTCATAGGCTCTTTTATATAATCTTCTTCAACTGGTTCGCCATTAATATATAATGTTTCTTCTCTTAAATAAATTTTATCCCCAGGCAGTCCTAAAACTCTTTTAATATACCTTTTATCCTCAGCTCCCTGAGGAGTAAAAACAACAATTTCGCCTCTTTCAGGATCTCTGAAACGATATATTAATTTATTAGCAATTAATCTTTCACCATTTTGTAAAGTGTCTTCCATTGAACTTCCTTCAACAACAAAGGATTGTGCAACAAATGTTATAATTAAAAAAGCTAGAACACCTGCTATTACCAGCGATTGTATAAATTCTTTAATATCACTACTATCCACCAGAATTACCTCCATCCAGGCTTATTAAAATCTTGACAGACATTAATTATTATTTTCTTCATTATCGTAGTCTTCACTTTTATCAAGATGACTTATTGAAGATTTCATTAAATCAATATCTACATTAGAAGAAATTCTTACCCTAACAATATTATCTTTAATTTTAACTATCTTTCCTTTAATACCTCCAGCGGTAACTATTTTATCACCTACCTGAAGATTACTTAACATATTCTGATGTTCTTTCTGCTGCTTCTTCTGTGGCCTAATTAAGAAAAACCAAAAAACTCCAAAAATTAAAATCCACGGTACCAAAGATAAAATCAATTCCATTAAAAAACTCCTCCTTATATTCTGTGTTAATTCTCTAACCATCTTTTCTTATATTCAACAAAAATCTTAATAATCCTTCATTTTAATAAAGATTAATAAAATCCAAGCCAATCAATCAAAGTAATTATTATAAAATTCCTTTGTGAAATCATTAAAATAACCACCAGAAATACTTTTGCGAATTTTAGCCATCAAATCAAGCAAGAAAAATATATTATGATAACTTGTTAAAATCACACCTAAAATTTCATTTCTATTCAGTAGATGCCTTATATAAGCTCTACTATAATTCCTACAAACATAACAGTTACATTCTGGATCAGGGGAACTAAAATCTTCACTAAATGAAGCGTTTCTTATAGTTATCCTCCCCTGAGAAGTATAAATGCTGCCATGTCTGGCAATTCTTGTAGGCATAACACAATCAAACATATCAATGCCTCTTTTGACCCCTTCTATTAAATCTTCAGGGGTTCCCACTCCCATCAAATATCTCGGCTTTGACTCTGGTAATTCAGGAACAGTAACTTCAAGCATTTCATGCATTAATTCTGTTTCTTCACCGACACTTAAACCACCTATTGCATAACCAGGAAAGTCAAGTTTTACTGTCTCTTTAGCACTAATCTTTCGTAATTCAGGATAAGTCCCTCCCTGAACAATTCCAAATAAATGCTGGCCAGTAACTCCAAGCATTTCTTCTTTACATCTTTCCGCCCAGCGGAGAGTCCTCTCTAAAGATTCTTTAACATAATTCTTTTCAGCCGGATAAGGAGCACATTCATCAAAAGCCATAATAATATCTGCACCTAAATCTTTCTGAATTTGGATAGATTTTTCTGGAGAAATAAAATGTTTTGAGCCATCAAGATGAGATTGAAAATATACCCCTTCTTCTTTAATCTCATTTAAATCAGAGAGGCTAAAAACCTGAAATCCGCCACTATCTGTTAAAATCAATCTATCCCAGTTCATAAAATCATGCAGACCACCTGCATTTGCTATCAGCTCTGATCCTGGTCTTAAATATAGGTGGTAGGTATTAGCCAGAATAATACTTGCTCCACAGGCTTTTAAATCTTCAGATCTAAGAGCTTTAACTGTTGCCTGAGTACCGACAGGCATAAATATAGGGGTATCGATTCTCTCCCCACCTATATCTATTGCGCCCTCTCTTCCTAAAGAGTTGCTATCTTTATTTTTCACTTTAAACTCTAAACTCATATTATCTTCTCCAATATCTAAATAATAATCATTGCATCTCCAAAACTATAAAATCTATAGTTTTTATCAATTGCATATTTATATGCATCCATAACTTCTGCTTTACCAATTAAAGCAGCAACTAACATAATTAAAGTTGACTCTGGAAGATGGAAATTCGTTAAAAGACCATCAATTATTCTAAAGTCATATCCAGGATAAATAAATATATCAGTCCAGTCTTTAGCAGCTTTTCTATTCTTAATTGCGTTAGCTGCAGACTCAAGAGCCCTAACAGAAGTCGTTCCAACAGAAATTATTCTACCACCATTCTTTTTCGTATTCATTATATCATTAGAAGTCTCTTTGTCAATTTCATAATATTCCTCATGCATATCATGTTCTTCAATATCATCTACTTTAACAGGTCTAAATGTTCCTAATCCTACATGAAGGGTTAAATAACTTAAATCAACACCGTAATCTTCAAGTTCCTCAAGAATATCTTCTGTAAAATGTAATCCTGCAGTAGGTGCTGCTGCCGAACCTTCTTTGTCTGCATAAACTGTCTGATACCTATCCGGGTTTTCTGGTTTCTTTTTAATATATGGCGGTAGCGGCATCTCTCCTATTTCATCAAGTTTAGCTTGCAGACTCCCTTCAGACTTAAACTCTAAAACTCTACCACCAAAATCAGTATATTCAACAGCTTCAGCCACCAATTCGTCATCAAACCTTATCTTTGTACCTATTTTTACTCTCCTACCTGGCTTAACTAATACCTCCCAGCGATCTGAAACAAGCTCTGTTAACAAGAGAATTTCTATCTCTATACCAGAAACTTCCTTCTTGCCATATAATCTTGCTGGAATAACTTTGCTGCTATTAAAAACAAGCCTATCACCTGGTTCTAAATACTTTTTAAGCTGATAAAATTTCAAATCATCAAGTATCTTCCCAGATCTATTTAAAACTAAAAGGTTAGATTGATCCCTCTGGTCTGCAGGTTCTTGAGCAATCAACTCCTCAGGCAAATCATAATCAAAATCAGATGTTCTCATTAACATACCTCCAAACAAAGCTAATCAAACAAAGACTTTTCATCACTTTCTCTATTATTTATATTTAAATGTTTATAAGCCAATTTAGTAGCCTTTCTGCCTCGAGGAGTTCTTTCTAAAAATCCTAATTGTAATAAATATGGTTCATAAACATCCTCAATTGTTTCTGCTTCCTCACTTATAGCTGCAGAAATTGTCTTTAAACCAACAGGGCCACCACCAAATTTATTAATAATAGATTTTAACAATCTATAATCAAGTCTATCTAATCCTAATTCATCTATTTCTAATAATTTAAGAGCCTTACTTACTACAGTAGGGGTAATCACCCCATCGGCCTTAACCTCAGCATAATCCCTTACCCTCCGCAATAAGCGATTAGCTATTCTTGGAGTTCCTCGGGAACGACAGGCAATCTCTTCTGAACCATCATCAGAAATTTCGACTCCAAGAATCCGAGCTGATCTCTGAACAATCTGGCTTAACTCATTATTATCATAAAATTCCAATCTATTGATAACGCCAAATCTATCCCTTAAAGGAGATGACAACTGGCCTGCTCTTGTTGTAGCCCCAACAAGAGTAAATTCTGGCAAATCAAGTCTTACAGATCTTGCAGATGGCCCCTTGCCTATCATTATATCCAGTCCATAATCCTCCATAGCTGGATATAAAACCTCTTCAACTACTCGATTTAATCTATGAATTTCATCGATAAAAAGAATATCCTTACTATTTAAATTAGTTAAAATACTAGCCAGATCACCAGGCCTCTCTATCGCTGGACCACTGGTCGTATGAATATTGACACTTAACTCGTTTGCAATAATATTAGCCAGTGTCGTTTTTCCAAGTCCTGGAGGACCATATAACATCACATGATCTAGAGCTTCCCCTCTTTGCCTGGCTGCCTGAATAAATATCTTTAATTTTTCTTTTACTTTTTTCTGTCCAACATAATATTTTAACTGCTTAGGCCTTAAAGTTTTATCAAATTCATCATCCTGTTTTTCTTCAGGAGTAACAACTCTTTCCTGATCCATAATTACCTACTCCTTGCCAAGATAATTTAATACCTGCATAATCTTATCTTCCAATTCTCCAGATAATTCACTGCCTAAATCATGAACTGCATTATTAATCTCGCTATCCTGATAACCAAGATTATTTAAAGCAGAATATAATTCGTCATCATGAACTAAAGTTGTTGAACCAGTCTTGCTTCCAGAAGCCAGCAAAATATCATCTAATTTATCCTGTAACTCTAAAATCAATCTCTGACCACTCTTTGGCCCGATACCACTTACCTGCTTTAAAACATTTATATCTTCATTAATTACTGCCTGAGCAAACTTTTCAGGAGAAAGTGTTGATATTATACTCAGCGCAACTTTAGGGCCTATGCCAGAAACTGATAATAGCTTAATAAATAATTGTTTGCTTTCCTTTTCCTTAAATCCAAATAATTCTAAGGCATCTTCCCTTACATAAGTGTATATATATAACTCGCAATCATCTCCATTTTGATAATAGCTAAAGGCCGCTGGTAAATTAACCTGATAACCAACGCCATTAACAGATACTATTAATTCCTCTGTTTTAACTTCAACTACTTTCCCATTTAAATATCCAATCAAATCTGGTCACCCCACCTTTTATTAAAACCATGATTGTGACCATGACAGATTGCAACTGCAAGAGCATCAGCTGCATCATCAGGTTCTGGAATTGATTCTAAGTTTAATAAAGCCTTAACCATATGCTGTACCTGATGTTTGCTAGCCCTACCATAACCAACAACAGCCTGTTTAACCTGTAGTGGAGTATATTCAGATACTTTTAAACCAGCATCTGCACCTGCAAGCAGAATAACTCCTCTTGCCTGGCCAACTCTAATTGCTGTTTTTACATTTTTATTAAAAAATAATTCCTCAACAGCCATGCAATCAGGTTGGTTTTCTTCAATCAATCCCTGAAGTCTATCATAAATTATTTTTAATCTTTTAACATCCGTCATGTCAGCCTCTGTTTCAATTACATCATAATTATTTAACTTAAAAGAATTATTATTTTTTTCTACAAAAGCATAACCTAAAGTAGCCAGGCCTGGATCTATCCCCATTATTTTCAAAAAAACACCTCCACCAATAAAACCAAAAGACACTGACGATATCAGTGCCTTAAAAATTAAAGAAACATAAGACTACTACTCATCTTCTATCTCCTCAAGAACTGATTCAGGAATGTTAAAATTAGCATATATCTCCTGGACATCATCATGATCTTCTAATTCATCCATTAAATTAAGAATTTTTTTTGCACCTGATTTTTCAAGAGCAACAGTATTATTTGGTAACATAACAATATCTGAATCTTTAAATTCATAATCATTTTTCTCTAATTCCTCTTTAACAGAAATAAATTCTTTAGGATCAGTTAAAACCCTAATAATATCTCCTTCAAACTTAACATCTTCAGCACCTGCTTCCAGGGCATCTAGTAAAACTTCATCTTCATCAAAGCTATCATCAGAATTATCTAATACTAATTGTCCTTTCCTATCAAACATCCAGGCAACACAACCTGATTCACCTAGATTACCCCCATTATCAGAAAGGATATGTCGTATCTCAGAAGCTGCACGATTCCTATTATCTGTAGTTATTTCCAGATATAAAGCTACCCCTTCTGGACCATAACCTTCATAATCAAAACTTTCATAATCTACACCCTCTAATTCTCCTGTTCCTCTTTTTATAGCCCTTTCAATATTTTCATTGGGCATATTATTATCTCTTGCTTTATCAATAACCATTCTAAGCTCCGCATTCATTTCAGGATCGCCGCCACCTTCACGAGCAGCAACTGCTATCCTTTTACTTAACTTAGAAAACAATTTAGCTCTTCTTCTATCTTCTTTCTGCTTTTTATGCTTTATATTAGCCCATTTAGAATGGCCAGCCATATCAATCCCTCCTGCATAGATACTAGAGTTAATTTTAACATAAAACAAACAAATTTTCAATCAAATAAACCCATGGCTCTAGCCATGGGAATAAAGTAATGGTAAGTTGGCCTGTAAGCCGGGTTCTGTCTTGAATGGTCATCTATCTGCAGCTATAGTTACCTATAGCTGTCAAGCGTCCTTACCCGGAGGAAAAGCGGGCAGCTTTATTTCCTCTCTATTTGGACTTACTCCAGGTGGGGTTTACCTAGCAGTCCAGTTGCCTGAACTCTGGTGAGCTCTTACCTCACCATTTCACCCTTACTGTTAAAAACAGCGGTATCTTTTCTGTGGCACTTGCCTGGGAGTCGCCTCCACTGGGTATTACCCAGCACCCTGCCCTATGGAGCCCGGACTTTCCTCAGTTTCATTAAGAAACTGCGACCATCTGGCCAACTTACCAATAATTTTTAACCTTTTTAATTATAGCACCATTCATCTTAAATATCAAGTAGAATATAAGTTCCAGATAGAACTCTGTCCTCTTAATTTAATTATATCAGGTTTTTCAGTAGATGAATAATTTAAATCATCTAAATAATCTTTAATCAAATCAGGAAAAACCTTTTCTGTACCATAATGTCCAGCATTTATCAGAGCCATACCTGATTCAAGTGCAGATTGAGCCTCATGATATTTAACATCTCCGGTTATCAGGACATCTGCTCCCTGTCTGGAGGCGATTTTAATGAAATCTGCTCCACTTCCACATGCAATTGCTACTTTTTTAATTTCTTTATCTTTATTCCCTGCTATCTGTACATAATCTAGATTTAGCTTATCATTAACAAAGTCAGCCAATTCAGTTAACTTCATCTTATTATTTAAAAGCCCAATTCTAGCTGGCAGATATTCCCCCTGTAACTTTTCCGATTGAAAAACATCAAAAACTGGTTCTTCATAAGGATGAACATTATAATAGGTAGAAACCAATTTATCTAAATCTCTTTCATCAACAATAACTTCAAGTCTATATTCTGAAACTTCAGATCTTTCTCCGAGATTACCTTTAGCTGGATTACTGCCCTTTAAGGGTCTAAATGAACCATTTCCCTGAGAAGAATAACTAACCTGATCATAATTACCAAATTTTCCTGCACCAGCATTAAAAAGGGCTGTTCTAACATTTTCAAAATCTGGTTCTGGTATATAACCTACAAACTTTTTTAAAGGTAACTGATCACTTAAATTCTTAACATCCATAAGGCCAAATATATTAGCCAAATAATCATTTATGCCATTTTCAGCATGATCAATATTTGTGTGGGCAACAATTATGCTTAACTCAGATTGAATAGCTTTAATAATGATTTTCCCAGTAGTATTACCAGCATGCACATTATTTATTCCCTTAAAAATTAAAGGGTGATGAACTATTAATAATTGACACCCAGTTTCAACTGCTTCATTTACAACCCCTTTTGTAGCATCTAAAGCAACCCCTATCTTGTTTACTGACCAATCAGGGTTCCCAACCTGAATTCCAATATTATCCCAGTCTTCTGCTAAAAATGGTGGTGCCAGTTTATTAATTTTCCCGGCTATCTCACTTACAGTAATCATATTTTACCCCCTTAAATATAAATAAAACCCTGCTCCATTAAAGAACAAGGTTATTAATTACATGGTGGGCCCACCAGGACTCGAACCTGGGACTAATCGGTTATGAGCCGATTGCTCTGACCAACTGAGCTATGGGCCCTATCAAATTTCTCTCAGCACATATTAAATTATAGAATAAAAACTTTAATTCGTCAAGGGTTAATCCAAATAATCTCTTAATTTTTTGCTTCTGGTAGGATGACGGAGCTTTCTTAAGGCTTTTGACTCTATCTGCCTTATTCTCTCCCTGGTGACTCCAAATTCTTTGCCAACCTCTTCTAAAGTACGTGGTCTGCCATCCTCAATTCCAAATCTTAATTCAAGAACCCTTTTCTCCCTGTCAGTTAATGAATCAAGAACCTGATCAATTTGTTCCTTTAAAAGAGAATAAGAAGCAGCATTGGCAGGAGCAGGAGCATCTTCATCTTCAATAAAATCTCCTAAATTACTATCTTCTTCTTCACCAATTGGTGTTTCAAGTGAAACTGGTTCCTGAGAAATTTTCATAATCTCCCTTACTTTATCAGAACTCAAATCCATCTCTTCTCCTATTTCTTCAGGAGTAGGTTCTCTTCCTAATTCCTGTAGCAACTGCCTTGAAACCCTAATTAATTTATTGATTGTTTCTACCATGTGAACAGGAATTCTTATAGTTCTAGCCTGATCTGCTATAGCTCTAGTTATTGCCTGGCGTATCCACCAGGTAGCATAGGTGCTAAATTTATACCCTTTAGTATAATCAAATTTTTCAACAGCTTTCATCAAACCAACATTACCTTCCTGAATAAGATCTAAAAATAATAATCCTCTTCCAACATACTTTTTAGCAATACTTACAACCAGCCTTAAGTTAGCTTCTATAAGTTCCTGCCTGGCTGTTTCGTCACCTTCTTCAATTCTTTTTGCAATACTAACCTCTTCTTCAGCAGTTAAAAGATCTACCTTTCCTATTTCCTTTAAATACATTCTAACAGGGTCATCAATCCCCACTCCCTGGGGAGTAGATAGATCCAAGCTTTTGTCTTCTTCAGATTCTTCCCCTTCTTCAATCACATCTATATCCATCTCATTAAAGATACCATAAACCTCTTCTATATCATTAGAATCAAGTTCAACATCTTCTAATGCATCCATAATCTCTTTATATGTCAATTTTCCTTCTTTTTTTCCGTGTTTTATCAGTTTTCTAACTTCTTTAATCTTGCCGGGACTTGCATAATCATCTGACATTATACGTCCCTCCTTTCTAATCTTAATAATCTTTTATAATATAATAATAAATTATTTATATAATCACATTCCTTAGACTTATTTAATTCAATTAAAATATTACTAATCTCTTTCTCTATATTACCGGTTATTACTTCTTTAATCAAATTATTAAATTTATTTTTTGATGGAAACCTGTCCTCGGCAAAAAAATACCGGGCCAAATTATCTCTTTTCTCCTCAGCCAGGTCAGAAATAACCTCTGTAGCAGTAATATCAATATCTCCCCAGATCTGTCTCGCAATTTCAGCAGTAGTCTCAGAAAAATAAGCAGGATCCAATTTATCAATACCTATCTCACGATATTTCTGATTCTGCAACATATAAGCCAGTACTTGCCATTCAGGATCCTTTGTATCTTCTTCAATACTCTTTTCCTGAGCTCTATTCTGCTGCTTCCAACTTCTGGATTTTTTATTTTCTTTCTTAACTTTTTCAATTTTATTTTTTATCTCTTTATAACCAATCTCAGTCTTTTCAGCCAGAACCTTTGCATAGGCATCCTGAGTTAATTCATCTTTAATAGTTGCAAGAAAATCTACACCTGCCTTAGCTGCCTTTAATCTACTGTTAGCAGATTGGTCATAATATTTTTCCATTATTAAATCAATTCTATACTCAATTAAGTCAGGAGCTTTAGATTCCAGCTCAATAAAAGCATCACTGCCTTTATTTTTAATATAATCATCAGGATCAAGGTCCTGAGGCAACTCAATAATTGCCACATCAAGTCCTGCCTGACGCAAAATCTCCAGGCCTCTTAAAGTAGCCTTATCACCGGCAGTATCAGCATCATATGCTATATATACTTTATCACAATATCTTTTTAATAAATTTGCCTGTTCCCTGGTTAAAGCTGTTCCTAGAGAGGCAACAAAATTTGTTAATCCAAACTTATGGGCAGTCAAAACATCAGTATAACCTTCAACGATAACTGCTTCATTTTTATCCTGAATCCCCTCTTTTGAAATATTAAGTCCATAGAGCAATTTTTTCTTAGAAAAAACAGGGCTTTCAGGTGAATTCAAATATTTAGGAAAATCCTCTGGATCTATAACCCTTCCTCCAAAACCAATAACTTCTGATCTGACATTATAAATTGGAAAAATAACTCTACCTCTAAAACGATCGTAATAGCTATTATTTTTTCCAGCTACAACCAGACCGGATTTTAGTAAAACTTCCTGGTTAAAACCTTTATCAGACAGAAAATTATATAGGCCCCTCCAACTATCTGGGGCATATCCTAAATTAAATTTTTTAATATCCTCCTCATTAAATCCTCGCTCATTAAGATATTCTTTAGCTTCACTGGCAATATCATTATTTAAAAGTAAATAATTATAAAATTTTGAGGCTAAATTATTAGCAGAAAAGATAGCCTCTCTTAGCTTCATCTCTTCTTTATCGATCCCGCCCTTAATATCAACTTCTATGCCTGCCCTTTCAGCAAGAGTTAAAACCGATTCTTGAAAAGACAAATTATCGATCTCCTGAATAAAATTTATTGAATCTCCTCCAGCCCCACAACCAAAGCAATAATAAAACTGCTTATTAGGATTAACAGTAAAAGAAGGTGTGTTTTCCTGGTGAAATGGACATAGGGCAACATAATTTTTGCCTGAACTACTCAGGTCTATATACTCCCCGATTAATTCAACAATATCTATCTCTGCCTTTATTTTATTAATTATATCTCTTGATATAGAAGCCATAATTATCAATCCTATATTATATTTCGTTATAATTAAATAAAATCCTGCATGCTCCTAAAAGAAAGAAGATGATGGAATAAAAAGCTCTCTTCCCTGATTTATCGCATACCGATCGGTCATGCCTGCAATATAGTCTATTACAGCCTGTTCTTTACCTTCTTTATCAATCCGCTCATAAAACTCTGAAGGCATAGCTTCAGGTTTATCATAGTAATAAAAATATAATCTCTCTAGAAGTTTCTGAGCTTTTTCTTCCTCTACCTTAGCTTCAGAACCTATATATACATTATTAAATAGAAAATCTCTTAATTTATTTGTAACCTCATCCACCTCATCAGACATTCCAATAGTATCACTTTTAGAACTAGTTGCTATTATATCTTTAACCATAATATCTATTCGATCAGATTGTCTTTTACCTAACACCTCTATGCAGCTATAAGGAATATCCTCAAGACAGATAATATCTGCTCTCATAGCATCATCAAGATCATGGTTGATATAAGCAATTCTATCAGCAATTTTTACTATCTGCCCCTCAAGAGTTTCAGGCAACTTTTCTCCTGTATGATTTAAAATACCATCTCTGACCTCATAACTCAAATTCAAGCCAAATCTGTTTCCATTTCTGCTCTCTAACTTATCAACGACCCTTAAACTCTGGTGATTATGCTGAAATCCTTTATCTGAAAGCCTATTTAAAACTTCCTCACCAGCATGACCAAAAGGAGTATGGCCAAGATCATGAGCCAGGGCAATAGCTTCAGTCAAATCCTCATTTAAACCTAAAGAGCGGGCAATAGTTCTTGAAATTTGAGATACCTCAAGGGTATGAGTCAGTCTTGTTCTAAAATGATCTCCCATAGGTGAAATAAATACCTGAGTTTTATGCTTTAAACGCCTAAAAGACTTTGAATGAATAATTCTATCTCGATCCTGTTGGAATATCATTCGAAATTTACATAATTTCTCAGGGTCTCTTCTGCCCCTACTTTCAGAACTATACTGGGCTCTAGGTGATAACTTTTTAATTTCTAGTTCTTCTAAATCTTCACGGGTAAACATCTTAAAAATATTCCTGTAATTCATTTGCCGATTCTTCTATAGACTTATTAGTAACATTAATAACCGGACATCCAATTTTTTTCATAACCTGGTCAGCATAATCTAGCTCTTCATTTATTCTTTTTATAGAAGCATATTGACTATCCTGACTTAATCCTAATGCCTTTAGCCTCTCCAATCTAATTTCATTCAATAATAAAGGATCAATCGTTAAACCAATAACTTTATTTTCAGGGTTTTCATATAATAATTTAGGAACATCAACCTCTGGAACTAAGGGTATATTAGCTGCCTTATATCCCCGATAAGATAAATAAATACAGAGAGGTGTTTTTGAAGTTCTTGATACTCCAACCAGAACAACATCAGCCAGTTCAATCCCTTTCTTATCATTTCTATCATCATACTTTACAGTAAATTCCATTGCTTCAACCCTCTTAAAATAATTCTGGTCTAACTGATGTCTAATTCCAGGCTGTAATACCGGCTTGGAATTTAACAAATTCTCCATCTTATCCATGATTGGCCCCATAATATCGATCATTACAATATTTCTCTCTCTACCAAATGTGAAAAATTCTTTTCTTAATTCAGGGTTAATCAGAGTATAAACGATCATGGCATCCTTATCGGCAGCCTTTAAAACAATATTCTTTAATTCTCTTACAGTTTTAACATGAGAAAACTTGACAGTTTCAATCCTGTCAGTATTAAATTGACTGGCAGCAGCATCAACTACACTGTTGGCTGTCTCACCTAAAGAATCAGAAACTACATATACGGTTTTTTTATCAACCATGACTGTTTTCCTCCCTAATTTTCATCTAAAGCTATCTCATTTATATCCATTACCGGTCTCACTAAACTGGCTACCCTTTCAAGCAGTACTATTCTATTCATTCTAACTTGCTCATCATCTACCATTACAACTATATTATCAAGGAAATTATCAACCAGATCCTTTAAAGCAGCAATTCCTTCTAATGCCTGATAATAATTATCTCTAGCAAAATAAGCCTCTATCTTAGTATTAATTTTTATATAAGCATCATAAAGGGCTTTCTCCTCAGATTCCTTGATTAATTCTGGATTAATCTCATCTAAACCTTCATCCTGAGCAGCAAGGTTTTCGCATCTCTGCAGGCCATATAAAAGCTTAACAAAGCGATCATAATCTTTATTTCTAAACTTCATGATTGCTTCAAGCCTACTGTTAAGATCTTTAAGATCATAAAAATCAACTGTCATAGCTGCATCTAAAACATCATATCTAATCCCATTCTCAGAGAAATAATTTTCAACTCTTTGTTTAAAGAAATCAAAAACTTTTTCTTTAACATCCCCATCGGCTTCAAGAAGATTGCAGGCTATCTTAACTATTTTGTCCAATTTCAATTCAATTTTTCCGTCAAGAATTATTCTAATAATTCCAGTAGCCTTTCTTCTTAGAGCAAATGGATCCTGACTACCAGTTGGAATATTTTCTAAATAAAAATTACTCACTATATCATCGATTCTATCAGAAATACTTAAGAGTCTGCCCTGTATATTCTCTGGCAAATTATCTCCAGCTCCTGTAGGTTTATAATGCTGGTTAATAGCTTTAGTTACATCTTTAGGTTCCCCTGCTTCGGCAGCATATTTAGCACCCATAACGCCCTGCAGAGAGGCAAATTCTCTAACCATACTTGTAGCCAGATCAAATTTAGCCAATTCAGCAGCTCTTATTAATTTATATCTATCATCACTGGATAAATCAACTAGCTCTGCTATTCTGTCTGATATTTCTTTTAACCTTTCAACTTTATCAGCTAAAGAACCAAGTTCCTCCTGATAAACTATCTCGTTTAATTTATCATTAAAATAATCAAGTTCCTTGGATGTATCATCATTATAGAAAAAAACTGCATCAGATAATCTGGCTCTGATAACTTTCTCATTTCCGTCTATAACATTTTCTATTTTTTCCCCATCTCCATTTCTAACTCCTATAAATGCAGAATGTAATTTCCCAGATTTAATCACAGGAAAATATCTCTGATGTTCAATCATAGAGGTTGTCAGCACTTCTTCAGGCAACTCTAAATATTCATTTTTAAAGCCTCCTTTGAAAGCTGTAGGAAATTCAATAAGGTTAACTACCTCTTCTAACAATCCTTCAGTTCTATAAATCTTTTCATTATTAGCCAAAATACTATCTATTTGATCTAAAATTAATTTTTCCCGTTCATTCTGGTTAACTATTACTGATTCCTCTTTAAGCTTTTCAAAATACTCTCCAGCCAGATTTATCTCTAATTCAGAATCTCCTAAAAATCTATGACCACTACTTAATCTATCAGAACTCAAACCTGCCAGCTCAAATTCAATAACCTGCTCACCTAATAAAGCCATAATCCAGCGAATAGGTCTAATAAAGCGATACTCATTATCTCCCCAGCGCATTTTTTGAGGTTGTGGCAATTTATCAATAATATCAGGCAGAATCCTTCCTAAAACTTCAGCAGTCGGTTCACCTTCTATAATCTTTTCAGCAAATAAATAACCATCTCTTTCAACTAACTCGTCAACTTCCATCTGCTGACCTCTGGCAAACCCCTGGCCAGCTTTAGTAGGATTCCCATCATCATCAAAAGCTATTTCAACTGATGGTCCTCTAACAACTTCCTCCCTATCAGCCTGTTTATCTGATAAACCTTCGCCATAGAGAACGAGCCTCCTTGGAGTTGAATAAGTTTCAAGACTGTCATAATCTATTAATTCTTTTTCAAAACTTTCTTTAGCCAATCTTAACAAATTATTTCTTAAATTAACGACCATCTTGGCCGGAATTTCTTCAGTTCCTAATTCAAAGACAAATTTATTACTCATTACCTGAATCCTCCTTTTCATCCTGAACTTTCAGATATACTTTTGCTGTTTTCTGAGCTAAATTTCTAACCCTCTTAATATATTTAGTTCTTTCTGTAACACTAATAGCTCCCCGGGCATCAAGTATATTAAAGATATGAGAAGATTTTAAAGTATAATCGTAAGCAGGTAGCGCTAAATCATCAGTTAATGCTACTTCTGCTTCTGCCTCAAAATCATCAAATAATCTATGCAGCCTGGAAACATCTGCTACTTCAAAGTTATATTTAGACTGTTCATATTCATTCCGATAATAGATATCGCCATAGGTTACTCCCTCAACCCAGGTAAGATCATATACATTCTCAACCTCCTGAAGATACATAGCAATTCTTTCAAGGCCATAGGTAAGCTCAACAGTTACAGGCCTGGCATCTAAACCGCCAACCTGCTGGAAATATGTAAACTGAGTAATTTCCATACCATCAAGCCAGACTTCCCAGCCAAGACCCCAGGATCCTAAGGTTGGAGCCTCCCAATTATCCTCGACAAAACGAATATCATGTTCAAGAGGATCAATTCCTAATTCCCTTAAACTATCGAGATATAGGTCCTGAATATTTTCAGGTGATGGCTTCATAATAACCTGAAATTGAAAATGCCTCTGAACTCGATTCGGATTATCTCCATATCTGCCATCCTGTGGCCGCCTGGAAGGTTGAACATAAGCTGAGTTCCATGGTTTTTCCCCTAGGGCCCTTAAAAAGGTGCCAGGGCACATAGTTCCAGCACCTACCTCAACATCATAAGGCTGTTCTATGATACATCCCTGCTCACCCCAATATTGACTTAACTTCTGAATAATATCCTGAAATAACATAAAATCATCTCCTTGGTAATAACATTTTAATTAAATCAAAAATACCTCACCCCGTAAGGGACGAGGTACTTCTATCTATAAAGATTCAGCATACTTAAAGCTTTAAAATCTAAATCTAGATGATACTTAATAAAATCTAGCAATAATTTATTTAACTTATTAAAAGAATTCTCAGTTATTGCTGGAAATTTATCAGCACCAAACCCTCTTTCCTTTGACCTAAGTAAAAACTTAACCTCTTTTTTATTCAAATTTACTGACAAACCTTTATTTAGACTGCCAGGAATACATTGCTGACAGAAAAATTTGCCCTCATCAACTATAAAATAATAATTAATATCTCTTTTCAGGTCCCTGCAATTATCACAACCAGCTAACTGAAAGGGATAGCCTAATAAAGAAAGAGCTGCTGTATTGAAAATAACCATCAATTTTTTATATTGAATATCACTCTCAATACCTTCTAACTTAATCAGACTTAAAATAAGATGATTAAAATATAAAGGATTCTGCTCAGGAGTACCCGTTAAATAATAGAACTCTAAAATATAACTCCCATATGAAAGCTTATTAAAATCGTCTTTAATACCTGTAAAATTATACTTTGATTCAACATCAATTATTTTCCCTAAACCTTCTCCCTGATAATAGGTCAAATCAAGCCAGTTAAACTGCTGAACCAGACCCAGGTGAGAACTCTTAAATGACTTGCCTCCACCATAGGCCAGCCTTAAAATTCCAGTTTCTTTAGTATAAAAAGTTATTAACTGATCCTTCTCTCCTAAATCTGAACGTTTTAAAACTACAACTTCAGTATACTCTTCAGTCACTTTTAATCTAATCTACTTCATCAGTAACTATTTCAACACCAGAACTGGCACCAATTCTATTAGCGCCGGCATCAAGCATAGCCAGAGCATCTTTGAAATTTTTAATCCCACCTGATGCTTTTACACCTACATCTCTACCAACTGTTTTTCTCATAACACTAACTGCTTCAACTGTCGCATTACCAGTTCCAAAGCCAGTTGAGGTTTTTACAAAATCTGCCCCTGCATCTTTAGCAATCTCACAGGCCTTAACTATCTCATCCTCTTCTAAATAACAGGTTTCTAATATTACTTTAACAATAATATCGGAAGTAATTCCAGCAGTATTTGTTGAATCAACGACTGATTTAATATCAGATTTGACTAGATCAAAAGCCTTTGACTTAAAAGCGCTTAAATTCATTACCATATCAATCTCCTGAGCGCCATTCTTAATCGCATTTCTAGTCTCAAAAGCCTTTGTTTCAGTTGTATTTGCTCCTAAAGGAAATCCAACAACAGTAGTAACTTTAACTGAGCTGTCTTTAAGTATTTTATTAGCATAGGGAACAAATATAGGATGAACACAGACTGTTGCAAATTCATGTTCTAGAGCTTCTTTACATAATTTCTTTATATCCTCTACCTTGCCTGTAGGTTTTAAAAAAGTATGATCGATCATTTTTGCCATATCTTTAGGTTTAATTGCCATTTTAAAATTCACTCCTTAACTAAAATATAAATAAATTTACTAAGACTCTTTTATTGACATCTATTTTTATATTCTCGATTAAAAATCATACTCCTGCTTAATTTTCATCTTTATAGCCAAATCTTTTTAACCATTGTTCATTTTTCCGCCATTTTTTCTTCTCCTTTACCCAGAGATCAAGGAAAACCTGGCCTCCTTGCAATTTTTCAATCTCTTCTCTTGCTTTTTGGCCAATTTTTTTCAACATCTTCCCGTTTTTGCCGATAATAATTCCTTTATGGCTAGAACTTTCAACAAATATATTAGCCCTTATATATATTATCCCGCTATCCCGCTCTTTAATCTCTTCAATCATAACAGCAGTCCCATATGGAATTTCATCCCTTAACAAATTAAAGATCTGCTCCCTGATTAATTCAGCAACTAAATCCCGTTCAAGCTGATCAGTAAACATATCTTCAGGATAATATTTAGGCCCTTCAGGCAACTTTTCAATTAGTATCCTCTCAAGATTATCAAGACCCTTGCCCTGAGTTGCTGAAATAGCAATTGGCTCAAGTCCTGTCTTTTCTTTAAATCTTTTCAATCTCCCTGCAAGTTTCTTGTTACTGACTTTATCTGCTTTATTAGCTACAAGAATAATTTCCGAACCAGTATCTTTAATCTGATCAAAGATAAACTGATCTCCTTTTCCAAAACCAGTTGTGCTGTCAACAACAAAAAAAATCAAATCTATATCCTTTAAGCTACTATAAATCTGATCAAGCATATATTCATCAAGTTTATTCTTAACTTTATGAACACCTGGGGTATCAACAAAAACAGCCTGAAAATCATCGGTAGTTAAAATAGCCCTTATCTTCCGTCTGGTAGTCTGAGGCCTGGCAGACACAATCGCTGCTTTCTCACCAATCAACCTATTTACCAGTGTCGACTTACCAACATTCGGTCTACCAACAACAGTTATAAAACCTGATCTAAAAGCCATTATTTATTCATATCCTTTGAAGTAAAAAATCCTGGCAGCAGCTCAGCTGCAGTTGTAAATTCTTTATCCTCAGCCAGGTTATATAAATGAACACCCATCCCTGGAGAAAACTCGTTCATCACCTGACGACAGGCCCCACAGGGTGAAACAGGTCCAGGTGTATCGCCAACAATTGCCATCGCCTTAAATTCAGTCTCTCCAGCAGAAACTGCCTTAAAAATAGCAGTTCTTTCAGCACAATTAGTCAAACCAAAGGAAGCATTTTCAATATTACACCCTGTATAAATATTACCATCTACAGTTAATAGAGCTGCTCCTACTGGAAATTCTGAATAAGGAACATATGCATTCTCTCTTGCTTCTTTAGCCTTCTTCTTTAACTTTTCTATAATCTCTTTATCCATATCTATCTTACCTCCATACTTATATCTATAAAATTCTATTCAAATTCAACTCTGGCAGAATTCGGCATTATCTGAACCCAGGTCCTGCCAGTTTTGAGCAAAACCTCCTGGTAATCTTTATCAAAGAAAGTTAGCCTGCCATTAGTTCTCGTCCATAATATTTCCTGTTTACTTCCATTATGAAAGAGATAAGCAGGCCCTCCTGAATCAAGATCAACAGATACTCTGCCAACATCATCTATCACATTGGTGTCTGCATGAATAACAACAATATTATCTGCAATCAACTGCTGCCCAGTATCAACTTTATGGGGTTCATTATTGATATAACGGTAATATCTATTTTCAGTTTGATTATACTTATAACTGACCAGATAATTTCCCCAGTAAAAAAGGTCTAACTCTTTAACCAAACCACCTTCATTAGCAACTGGATTATTCCCAGCAGTAAAGTCAAATTTATAAGCAGATAAATCCTGCTGCCAGTCAAGGCCCTCAAGGTAATCCTTAATCCTTTCATTTCCAGTATATAGATTATGGGGCATTCTCCGCTCACTACAGCGCCAGTAATACTGGCTCCGGCTAATCTCATCTAAATTCAAAACATCTTCAGCAGAAATCCTGGCATACCCGCCCTCACTGGCACCGACATGGAGCAGAAGTGCGCCATGTTCAGCAGCTAGTTCACCCATATAATCCCGAACACTTCTTACCGGACCAACTCTTTCAGGCAGTTCTTTATAATATACAGGCAAAAACCTGGTAATCCCACCCTCAGAGAGAACTTCATAAACAAAGTTAGCCTCTTCAATCCCTGACTGAGGTCTTGACCTTGGATGATTCTCAACAGCTACCATTACCGGCCTTTTCAAATTCTGCCTATCGCCTAACTGATAATAATCTGGCAGCAATAATTGATTATCAACAGCCAGACTAAAATTCCGTTCATAAAAACTAAAAAACTCCTGATAATCTAATTCATAAAATAACTCATACATTCCATCAGCAACTTTACCGGTTTCAGAACGAAAAAAGTAACCAACTGTTATTATTAATATAATTATAATAATTAAAGCTAAAATAGGATATTTTCTATAGTTCAAACCCTTCAACCCCAGATATCAATATTAATTAGATTAACGAGTAAACCCATGTTTTTCTAATAAGACTTCTTCAGCCTCACGCATTTCAGATTTATCAGCATCAGTTTTATGATTAAAACCTAAAATATGCAATAATCCATGAACCATCAAAAAAGCAACCTCTCTGCGCAGACTATGGCCATAATCCTCAGCCTGCTCTATAGCCCGTGGCAAAGAGATTATTACCTCACCTAATAGCTCTTCATCTATCGGAAAAGAAAGAACATCGGTAATTTCATCCTTTTCCCGATAAATCTTATTTAATTCTTTTATTTTAGAATTTTCAACAAAAGTAATACTAACTTCAGCCTCATCAATACCCTTATCTAAAAGTAGATTATCGGCCAGTTCACTTAAATCATTAAGCAAATTAGAATCAAGTCGTTCATCATCAATTAAATTATTGATCATAATATTATTTTTTCTTGCCATTCTTCTTTGCCCCCATCTCTTCTTCAATATCTTCAGGATAATCGACCCTCTGGTGATAGATACCAGTCAGAATCCTGGTAAAGCTCTCTGCAATAATATTTAAATCTTTCAGAGTCAGTTCAGAATTATCAAGTTCATTTTCAATTAGTTTTTCTCTAATTAAACCTTTGATAAAGACTTCAATCCGATTATGATTGCTCTTATTAAAGTTTTTAGAACGGACAGCAGCCTCACAGATATCAGCCAGCATAATAATTGCCGCCTCTTTCGATTTAGGCTTAGGTCCATCATATCTAAAGTTCGACTCATTAAAATTAGATTCGTCGCCCTGTTTTAACGCCTCCTGATAGAAATAAGAAATCAAATTAGTCCCATGGTGCTGCTCTATAATATCAACAATAGCAGGAGGGAGATTATATTCTTTAGCCATTTCAACCCCATCTTTAGCATGGGATTTAATAATTAAAGCACTCAGATTAGGCTTTATATTATTATGGGGATTATCGCCACCAAATTGATTATCACTAAAAAAGTAAGGTCTTGATAATTTTCCAATGTCATGATAATATGCACCAACTCTGGCCAACAGAGAATTTGCTCCAATATTATCAGCAGCAGTCTCAGCCAGATTACCGACTAAAACACTATGGTGATAAGTCCCTGGTGCCTCAACTAATAACTTCTTCAATAAAGGCTGACTTGGATTAGAAAGCTCAAGCAATTTAACTGAAGAGGTCATGCCAAATATACTCTCTAAATAAGGCAGCAGACCATTGGCAGCAATAGCTACTAAAATTCCATTAA
>SLSL01000080.1 GCA_007130465.1 Halanaerobiaceae bacterium
ATAACGAGAAGGCAGTCTTTCATGGCGGTGAAGGCACAGGCTCTTTAGGCAAGTATTATATTTTTCCTGAGAGAGGGGAAGGTATTGTTGTATTAACCAACAGCAAAGCCAGCTGGCCATTTCTCTTTGAAGTTTTAAATCAATGGACAGAACTAAAAGACCTGCCCCAGCCAGAAATGGCAGGCCTATTTTTCAATATAGTTACTGGCTTAAATATATTATTAGCACTTATTATTATTACAGTCCTGCTTATTTTAACTAAAATAACTAAAGGCCTCATTTTAAAAGAAAAATGTTTTAAACTTAAAGCCCTTAAAAACAAAAAGAACTTATTATTGATTATATCTGTAATCGCAATCATGGCAGCCTGGTGGTATTTAGGGGAAGTTGTGGTCACCAACTTATTGCCGGTCAGATATAATAGGTTAGGTATAGGGCTTGGTTTTTTAAGTTTAATATTAATCTTAAAGGCGTGTATATCAGATATTAAAAGGTCAGAATAATATCTTAAGTCACCGATCCCCGCTCTTTAGAGACCTCTTCAAACCGTTCCTGATTAATAATATCAGCCAGTATCTCAACAGCATTATAAAGATCCTCAAAAGAAATATATAATGGCGAAGGAGCAAACCGAATCGTATCAGGTTCCCTGAAATCAACGATTACCCCGGCTTCTTTTAAAGCCTTGCTAATCCTGTAAGCTTCTCGCTCAAATTTTACAGCAATATGGCCGCCCCGTCTGCTGTCATCTTCAGGAGTTACAATAGAATAATTGACAGTTTCAGTATCTAACTTTTCAGCCATCAGATAGGCCAGATAAGAAGTCCGATTTAATGATTCTTCACGAACCTTCTCAATGCCAATTTCATTAATCATATCCAGTGAGCTGAATAAAGGTGCAGAACTCAAGATTGGCAGAGTGCTTATCTGCATCGCTCCGGCATCCTCAGCCGGGGTAAATTCATGGCTCATCTCAAACTGAGTCTCCTTATCATGGCCCCACCAGCCAGCCAGGCCAGGCTCCCTGTCAAAATGCTTCTTATTCACATAAAGGCCGCCAACAGCGCCAGGTCCGGCATTCAAATATTTATAATTACACCAAAGAGCAAAATCAACACCGGCACCGCTTAAATCATGAGGCAGAATCCCCACAGAATGGGCCAGGTCAAAACCGATTAAAATCCCATGTTCATGGGCAGCCTCGGTCAGCCTCTCAACATCCAGCAGCTGCCCGCTCTGATAAAGCACAGTTGGCAACAAGGCAATCGCTATTTCATCATTAAAGGCAGCAATAATGTCTTCCTCTTCAAGGGTTCTGCCATCCTGGCTCTCAACAACAACTAGCTCAGATTCATTGCCATGCTGAGCTAGCTGACTCTTAACAGCATAAATATCGCTAGGAAAGTTCAACTCATCAACTAAAATCTTCTTTCGCCTGCCTTCAGGCCGATAAAAACTGGCCAGCAATTGATGAATATTTAATGTAGTCGAACCAGTAACTATCGTCTCCTCAGGTTCTGCACCAATCAATGGAGCAGTCATATCTCCTAACTTCTCGCCATACCAGAACCAGGCCGGCTCACCTTTAGTCCAGCCCTCAACACCATGCTCCCTCCATTCATCTAAAGTCTGCATAATCTCTTTTTCAGCAGATTTTGATAATAATCCTAGCGAATTCCCAACTAGATAAATCCTATTATCATCCTGATAAAATTCTTCTTTATATGCTATCATTTCATTGTCTTTATCTAAATTCCTTGCAAAATTAAGATCTGATCTATAGTTCATCTAAATACCTCCCCTAGTTTGTTAAAATAATTATAACTTATTATTTCTGTCTGGACAAATAAATAATGCTAGCAAGAAACTGATTTATAGGTTACAATATACATAATAAGAGAAAAAAGGAGGAAACTCAATGAATCAAAAGATTATAAAATTAATTGTTATCATTGTAACTTCATTTATCTTAATAATAATCCTTTCAGCAAATATTCAGGCTGATAATCCTGATCTGGATATCCTGATCTCATTTTCCTATGATGATGAGCTTATGCTGGGCCCCGGCAATACAATTCAGCTTATGCTGGTAGATCAGCTTGCAGATCAACAGAAAAATACAGTGATTGCAATTAAAGCATCAAGGTTAAATGATGAAAGCATTACAGAAGTTGGATTAGAAGTAGAAAGTGCTGATATAGATATAAATAATGAATATCTGCTTCTAGCAGTCATTAAGTCTGAAAATGAAATGCCTGTTTTATTAGGTAGCATGAAACTGCCTGGTTACCATTTAATAATAGAGAGCCAGGTCGATCTCTCCCTTTATCGGCCAGTTGACAACTTTAAAGCTTTCCATACTGGAGAGGAAAATGTAGTAGTAAACTTTTTAGACAAACTGGCTCAGTTTATCTATGACGGCAAGAGCCATTTTTTGCCCTATTTAGCATCCAATGGTGAAGAAATTTATGGCGATAATGAGTTCATAATCTGGAAGATAGATGACGAACTAATTGTAAATTATGGAGTAGACCAATTTACAGCCTATCAGCAGAGATTTGAAGATTTAGACCCAGATACCTTCGCCTTTACCGGCAGAGGCCAGGAACCAGGCTGGTTGATTGATCTCAATGAAGATCAGCTAATATTAGAATTCGATTATGCCATGAACCAGTTAATTATAGATAGAGATTATATCCAGGTTGAAAGAGATGAAGATATAATTATCTACTCACTGATGTCCAGCTTTTTCGATTTAGAGATCAGATTAATCAATGAGCGCCACTTCGATATCATGAGCGGTGAGTTATACCTGTATACATTAGAAATAGAGTCAGATAAACACAGCCAGAACGGCGGAGCTATAAGAATTATAAGAAAAAATATTTAAATAATAACTTTTACTAATATCCCTTGACAGCCTCCTTTAGCCATAATATAATAGAGATAGCAATAAAACATAGTAATGCACTTAACTTTATAAGTAATATAAGACTATAAGCAAAGAGGTGTTTCAGATGAAAAAAGTGCATCAAATATTTAAGCGGACTTCCATTGTCTTATTCGGGATATTTCTAATCAGTTCCGGTCTCTATTTCTTTTTAAACTCAGGGCTGGGTCTAACCCCATTTACAGTTATGGCAGATGGAATATCCAATACCCTGGGTATCTCATTTGGCCAGGCAACCACAGTAATAAATATCAGCATTATTCTAGGTCTATTCCTGCTGACAGATAGCAAATTTGGCCCAGGAACTGTCCTAAACGCAGTCTTTTTAGGTATATTTCTGGATATAATTATCTGGACCTTCGGCAGTATTACAACTGAAGTTATCTTCTTTCAGGCACTGATGCTGGCAGCAGCAATTTTACTGATTGGAGCCGGGATAGCCACCTATATTTCAGTAGATATGGGGGAAGGTCCTATCGAGGCCCTGATGATATATATTAGAAGAAAGACCAATTTTTCTCTAAGATCAATCCGTATGTCCCTTGATTTCAGTTTTGGATTAATTGGTTTTTCAATGGGAGCAACACTTGGGATTGGAACAATAATCGCAGCAGCAGCTATTGGGCCAGTAACTCAAAGAATGGTCAGGTTAATAGAATCATAGATTTAAGATATAAAACTTTAAATTAATATAGACTTTAAACAATAATAGTTGAGTAAGCAGGTCATTTTCTGGCCTGCTTTTCTTATACTGGCACTGGAAGATTGTTAAATATCTACTGTATTGAAAGTAGCAGGCATGTTATAGTATAATAAGTAGGGTGGAGATATTAATATTTTGTAAAAACATAATTACTTCGCTAAGGTTTAAACTTTTTCAATTATATAGTATAATATAATTGAGATAAATATGTGATGCTCAAAGAAGCTTTGGCAATTAACAGGAGGTTTCTATGAAAGATAAATTAAAAGTTGGTCTGGACGTTGGCTCTACAACAGTTAAATTAGTGATCTTAAATGCCTGGACCCAGATAGTCTATAAAAAATATACCAGACATTTTTCTAATGTCAGGAAAGCTGTTA
>SLSL01000289.1 GCA_007130465.1 Halanaerobiaceae bacterium
CTGTAATTGCATACCCCATTGCAACTGCCAGCTGGAGAAATGCCAGTGGCAAAATATTTGGGGTTATATGAATTAACATAATTCTTAGATCGCTTGCTCCGGCTACCCTGGCTGCTTTAATGAATGGCCTTTCAACTAATGATAAGACCTGGGAACGGATTATTCTTGCATTAGTCCGCCAGGTGAGAAGCCCGATAGCCATAATTATTATCCAGAGACTAGGTTCAAAGATTAATACTAGAATAATTGCAAAGGGCTCTAAGGGCAGGCCATACATTATATCAACAATTCTCATTAAAGCATTATCAATATTGCCTCGATAATAACCTGCAATCATGCCGACTGTTGCTCCAATTAAATTAACAACAAGAGCAGCAATAATCCCAACCATCAGAGCGGTTCTGGTTCCATACATAACCTGGCTCCAGATATCACGGCCTAAATGAGTGGTTCCAAAGAAATGATCTCCTGATGGTGCTGCCAGTTCATTAACATAGGGCTCTACACCATAAATATAACCTCTATTGTGAGAATAGGTTATACCCCGATAATCACGGCGGGTGATTCTATCAATGGTCTCCCAGTTTTCACCATCATATCTTAAAATTGTACCTCTCAAGCCAATTGCATAGACTTCATCTTCTGAGATATGGATAACTCCGTTTAATGATCTGGAGGCCCCGCTATCATCTGTATACCATTCTTCTCCATCGTAAACCATGATAGTGGCTCTTTCACCAACTGCAATAGCCTGATTTTCATTATAATAGGAAACAGCCAGGAGATCTCTAAAGGTTGCATCAGTGAAGCTTCTAAAAGCTGGTTCCTGAAACTCGCCATCACGATAATGGATAATAGTGCCTCTATCTCCGACTATAATACCATCATCAGAACTGATAAAACTTATCTCTCTTAAATGCCTTTGAGTACCAGAGTCAATCTGACTCCAATCCTGACCATCCCAACTTAAAATAATTCCATTATCGCCAATTGCATAGGCTGAATCTGCCGAGAAGACATAAAGATCATTTATATTATCATCTGTTGGAGTTTCCAGCTGTTCCCAGTTTCCAGCTTCATTCTGGAATAGGATTAGACCATTTTCGCCACCGACTAATTTAAAATCCTGGTAAACTGCTGCTGACAGAAAATTAACATCCTGACCGAGCTCAAATTCAATCCAATCTCCATCAACTTCTCTTTCGTAAATAAAGCCATGATCAGCCACGGCTAGCTCGTATTCCTGGCCAACTGCTACCTCATTAAGAGGTCTTTCACCGATAATCTGATAACTGCTCCAGTTGCCATCTTCATCGAATGGAATTATACTGCCCTCGATTCTCTCATTCATAAGATTAGGATTATGGGTTGCTAAGACTGGAGCAAAGATTGCAATTAAGATGATTATAGAAAGAATTACTGCGCCTATTCTACCTAATGGATCTTTTATGATAATTTTAAATGGTTCAATTATATTCATTAACATCGGTTTAAAATATTTAATCCGTTCCTTTAAACCTTTCTTTTCTTTAGCCATTATTTATCTCCCCCTTTAAGGACAACCCGGGGATCTAAATAACCGTAGAGTAAGTCAGCCACTGTATTCATAACCAGCACCAGCCCTGCCATCATCATGAAGGCACTCTGAGCCATTGGGAAATCGCTGGTCCTGACTGCCTGGATCATTTCCCGACCTAAACCTGGCCAGGAGAAAACAACTTCAACTACGACCTGGCCGCCAACTGCCAGCCCAATCGTGATTGCTGCCTGGGTAACTACTGGCAACAGTGCATTTCTGGCAACATGTTTATACATAATCTTTCTCTCACTTAGGCCTTTGGCCTGACATAGTTCTATAAAGTCTTCGCCCATGATTTCCAGCATAGTATTCCTCATGATTAACATAGGCAGGCCTAAATAATAAATTGCTATTGTAAACATTGGTAGAATCAGATGGCGTAAGTAATCCAGTGTCATGATTTTATCTAGATTGCTAGTTGCTTCATATGGTAATGTCCGCATTCCACTGGTAGGTAAAATCCCCATTCTGATTCCAAAAATCATGATAAATATCATCCCTGTCCAGAAGACCGGTGCTGAGCGAAGGGTTAAACCGCCTATTATCCCTGCAAATTCAGTATTACTGCCTCTCTTCCAGGATAATAATACTCCCAGGAGCGGACCAATTAAATATGATATAAATATTGCCGGTAACATTAAAGCCAGGGTATTAAATAATTTTTCCATTAAGATTGGAAATACTGCAGATTTATAATGAAAAGAAAGTCCAAACTCTCCCTGCATAAAGTTTCTTAAGTAAATAAAATACTGTTCAACTAGAGGCCTATCGAGACCAAACCTTTCTCTGACCATCGCCTGTTCTTCAGCTGAAAGACCATCCATTACCAATGCTGCTGTTGGATCTGGTAATGCCAGCCTAAATAAGAAGAAAAGGATTGTTAAGATAATCAAGAAGGTAATAACTAGCTGAATTAAGCGTTTTGCTATATATTGTCCTTTTCCCATCAAATTCACCTCGTTACATATTTTATAATTAATAATAATGGAAATAGGGAGGGAAGCCCCTCCCTATTTTAGTATTCAATTAGCATATTGTCTATTCTGGAAAGTTTAATCTACCTTCATCATCCCACCAATAGCCAGCATTTTCTAATCTTTCACGGGCTAGGTCTAGGTCATAATCATAGAGAGGGACATCTGGATTATGCCAGTAGGCATTGACAGGGGCGATAATTGAGGTTCCTCTTTCGCCTAAGCCATCGAGCAATACATTTATAAAGGTTTCATAAGGTACTGCATGGGCAAGGGCTCTTCTGAATTCAACATCATCCATTGGAGGAACTCTTAAATTATAGGTCATATGATAATAACCGAAGTCAGGAACACTGACTACTGTGAGATGATCTTCCTGCTCAGCAAGTTCAATCTGTGCAGGTTCTAATCTCCAGGCAGTCATATCGATCTCTTCAGTTACCAGAGCTGTATAAACACCTTCAGAGTCAGCATAGATATTAAAATCGACACCGTCTATATTAATATCATCTGCTCTAAAGTAATCTTCATACTTAACAAGACGCTTATACTCACCTCTGTCATAGGTGTCAAACTTTAATGGACCACTACCTATAGTCGGTACATCTTCTGGATTAAGCTGATTTGCAGCCTCTATATCTTCCCAGAGATGTTTTGGAAGGATTGGAATCTGACTTAAGGTAACAGTTATAAAGAATGAGGTAGGCTCTTCTAAGACAAAATTAAGGGTGTTATCATCAACTATTACAACTTCATCTAAAGGTTGATAAAATGGTCTAAAGTAAGCGAAATCCTGTTCCCGGAAATAATCATAGGTGAATTTAATATCATCTACTGTTACCGGTTCGCCATCATGGAATGTCATGCCTTCTCTTAAAACTATTTCGATGGTATTATCATCGATTGCCTCGACTGATTCTGCAGCCCAGGGAAGTGGTTCAATATCCGGTGATAATCTGATTAGTTTGTCATAATACATCCTCATGAATTTCCAGCCCCAGACAGTTGTTGAATCTAATGGGTTGATATTATCTGGTTCCTGGGTTGTTCCAATTGTAAGCATTCTGTCTTCACCAACAGGCTCTACATCAAATGGTATCCATTCATTATAAATAGCTTCTCCAGCCATTGGTACAAAACCATCAAAATTGTTGTGATTATAGGCAACTACTTCATCTCTGAAGAATAAAATGTTGACTGGCTGCTCATCCATGGCTATTTCCTGCATCTCAAGTACATACTCTCTTCTCTGATCTTGATCAAATTCCTGGGCCTGGAGAGCAAAAAGCTCATCATAACGCTCATTAACATAACCACCAGGGTTATTGCCTCCAAGATCTGCCTGACCTGACTCCAGAGTTCCTAAGAAATGCTGTGGATCAAGTCTGTCAACTCTACCTGACCAGCCGGCAATTGCGATTTCAAAATCCTGTTCATTATAAAAATTCTGGATTAATGTACTGAACTCTGTCGGTTC
>SLSL01000025.1 GCA_007130465.1 Halanaerobiaceae bacterium
AGCCTTTTTAGGAATAGATGCCGGTTCAACAACAACCAAAGTAGTCTTAATCGATGAAGATGGCAAACTGCTCTATTCATATTATAGCGGCAACCAGGGCGATCCCTTAAAAACATCAATAAATGCCCTGCTAGATCTCTATTCAGAGATGAATCCTGAGATCACTATCTCAGGTTCAGCAGTTACAGGTTACGGAGAGGTATTACTCCAGAATGCCCTCAAGGTCGATATCGGAGAGGTAGAGACTGTCGCTCATTATACCGGGGCCAAATTCTTCTCGCCAGAGGTAGATTTTATTCTGGATATCGGCGGCCAGGATATGAAATGCCTGGAAATCAAAGATGGCGTAATCGATTCAGTCATGTTAAATGAAGCCTGTTCCTCAGGCTGTGGTTCCTTTATCGAGACCTTTGCCGATTCCCTGGAATATAGCGTCGAAGAATTTGCCAGGTTAGCAATTGAAGCAGATAATCCCTTAGACTTAGGAACCAGATGTACCGTCTTTATGAATTCAAAAGTTAAAGAGGCCCAGAAGAAAGGGGCAACAGTCAGAGATATCTCAGCAGGTCTGGCTGTCTCAGTCATTAAAAATACATTATTTAAAGTTATAGGCTATAACAGCAACGAAGAACTTGGCGATAATATCGTCGTCCAGGGCGGTACCTTCCATAATGATGCTGTCTTAAGATCCCTGGAAAAGATTACTGGCCAGGAAGTAGTCAGACCGGATATTGCCGGCCTGATGGGAGCCTTTGGTGCAGCCCTAATAGCCAGAGACCGGGCCGACACCATTGAAGGCACAAGTTCTTCAATCTTAAGCAGAGAAGAACTAGAAGAATTTGAAGTCGAAACCAAACAGGGCCGCTGCCGCAAATGCGGAAACCAGTGCCGCTTAACAATCAAGAAATTTACCGGCGGCCGAACCTTTATCTCAGGTAATCGTTGCGAGAAAGGCGCCGGCATGTCCTATCAAGAGACCGTCCCAAATATGTTCCGCTACAAAACAGAGCGGCTATTTGGTTACGAATCTCTGGACCCAGAAGAGGCAGAAAGAGGTAGAATCGGTATCCCTCGGGTCTTAAATATGTATGAGGATTACCCATTCTGGCATACCTTCTTTACTGAGCTCGGTTACTCAGTCGAACTATCAGCCGAGTCCAACCAGGAGGTCTATGAGCTTGGAATCGA
Organism: Halanaerobiaceae bacterium; assembly: GCA_007130465.1. Lineage (GTDB taxonomy): Bacteria > Bacillota > Halanaerobiia > Halanaerobiales > Halarsenatibacteraceae > Halonatronomonas. The sequence continues at coordinate 1,189 of SLSL01000025.1, forward strand.
AACAATTCCATCAGAATCAGTCTGCTATCCAGCCAAGCTGGTTCACGGTCATATTGTAGACCTAATAGATAATAGAGGTATCGATAAGATCTTTTATCCAAGTATCGTTTACAACCGAATAGAAGATGAAGAAATGGACGATAACCACAACTGTCCAATCGTTACCTCCTATCCAGAATCGATAAAAGCAAATATGGAAATCTTAGAAGACAAGAACATTAAATTCATCAATCCCTTCATACCCTTTGATAACCAGGATAGGTTAATCAAAAGAATGACAGAAGAACTGGAAGATGAAGGTTTAACCCATGCTGAAGTTAAAAATGCTATCGAAAAAGCTGAAGCAGAATACTGGAAGTACAAGTCAGATATCCAGGCCAAAGGCGAAGAGATTCTGGAATATATTGAAGAAAATAACGAGACAGGTATTGTCCTGGCTGGCAGGCCATACCATACTGATCCAGAAGTCAACCATGGCATCCCGGAATTAATTGAAACCCTGGGGTTACCAGTTCTTACCGAGGATTCAATCAGCCATCTAAGCCAGACAGAGAGACCATTGAGAGTAGTCGACCAGTGGGTCTACCATTCCCGGATGTACCGGGCAGCAACCTATGTTGCCAGTAGAGATGATTTGGAATTAGTTCAGCTCAATTCATTTGGCTGTGGCCTGGATGCAGTAACAATGGATCAGGTCGAAGAGATCATCAAACGCCATGACGATATCTATACACTCTTAAGAATCGATGAAATCAGCAACTTAGGAGCAGCCAGAATTAGGCTCCGTTCATTACTGGCAGCCCTTGAAGAGCGAGATAAACAGAGAGATACCAGAGAAAAACCTGATATTGATATGGAAAAAGAGATCTATCCAAGAGACATCTTTACTAAAGAACGGAAAAAACGGGATACAATTCTGGCACCGCAAATGTCGCCGATCCATTTCCAATTCTTAGAAACAGCCTTCAATAATGCAGGTTATAATATGGAACTATTACCTGAAGTCGATAAAGAGGCTGTAGATATGGGCCTCCAGACAGTTAATAACGATGCCTGTTATCCATCAATCATGGTAATAGGTCAGATCATGAAAGCCTTAAAATCTGGCAAATACGATTTAGACAGAACTTCAGTAATGATTTCCCAGACAGGCGGAGGCTGCCGGGCTACCAATTATATAGCCTTCCTGAGAAAAGCCTTTAAAGAAGCCGGCTTTGAAGATATACCAATAATTTCCCTGGAACCAAAGGGTTATGATCAGAACCCAGGTTTTAATATATCAATGAGTCTCCTTGATGATTTAGCAAAGGGAGTCGTTTATGGCGATCTTTTAATGAAAGTATTATATCGGACCAGACCATATGAAAAGATACCTGGTTCAGCAGAACAACTCTATGAGAAATGGGTAGAAAAGAGTCAGGAAACCTTAAGAAACGGCAGTTATTTGCAGTTTAACCGTGATATCAAACAGATCGTCAAAGAATTCGATCAGCTAGAACTTCAAGAAGGTTTAACCAAGCCAAGAGTCGGCATAGTTGGCGAGATACTGGTTAAGTTTCATCCAGATGCCAATAATCATCTTGTAGATTTTCTTGAGTCAGAGGGAGCAGAGGCAGTCATGCCAGGTCTAATGGACTTTATCCTCTATACACTCTATAATACCAGGGAAAAATATGATAAACTGTCAGGCAGCTTCTGGCAAATGGTCCTGGGTAAGATAGGCATCGGAGGAATAGAATTCATCTATAGAAGAGCCATGCGGAATGCCCTTGAAGCTAGCGAAAGATTTGAAGCTCCAGAGTCAATTTACGAGATAGCCGAAGGAGCAGAGGAATATATCTCCCTGGCCAACCAGACCGGAGAAGGCTGGTTCTTAACAGGAGAGATGGTCGAATTAATTGAAAGTGAAGTCAAGAATGTCCTGATCCTCCAGCCTTTTGCCTGCCTGCCAAACCATGTAGTCGGCAAAGGTATGGTTAAAAAGCTTAGAGATGCCTATGAAGGTGTCAATTTAAAACCAATCGATTATGATCCAGGAGCCAGCGAAGTCAACCAGCAGAACAGAATCAAGCTGCTGCTCTCAACAGCATTCGACAATCACAATAAAGATAAAGAAGTACCTGAGGCCGACGCCAGAGAAGACCTGGCCTCAACAGTCTCAGACTCCAGCTAAAGATAATAGTATCTATTAAAGCAGACCTAACTCAAACCAAACTAAAGCCTCTCTGGTTTCAGCAAATTCGCCGGAACCGGAGAGGCTTTTTAATTTCTTCGGCCACCACCTGCTTACCCGACAGTTACCACCTCCGTCAAAACTCAATCCAACCTGAAAACTCAATCTAACCCAGGTTAGACCTATCTAGTCCTTTCCAAAAATATTTTAAAATATAAAATCTATTTTACAGATTACTGCCAGATTATCATCAAATCTCTACTAATACATTGGATTGTCTTTATCTGCCCCTTTCAAATACCAGCTAATAAATAAATTATAGCCACTCCCTCTATAATCAATCACCCTGGCCAGATCCTGCCATTTTTTCTTATCATCATTATTTAAATCCTGATATGTCCTCACAGCCTCAGCAAATTGTCCCCGATTCACTTTTTGAGCTGCACTGTTAGTGTAAGGCTGCTTCCAGCTTCTTCTTACATAATTAATTCCTCTCCAGCTTCCGAATACGATTCCCTCCATTGAAACCATGTTTTTATCATCAGAGTTAAACTGCCCCCTAATCACTGCCATTCTAGCACCCCTCCTTGAATAAGCTAATTAAATACCTATTCCAATCATATCTTATATTAATAAAAATAAAAGA
>SLSL01000195.1 GCA_007130465.1 Halanaerobiaceae bacterium
AAAACGACTAGACCCATACCTGCATATCCCTGGATCAAATAACCAGAGAAAAATAGAGCCAGACTGGCAACTCCAATCGTTCCACTAACACCAAAGCCTGGTATTAACGCCTCACCAATTAGAGCTATAATCCCTAAAGATAACAGGAAGACAGAAACAAATGGGTTTGTTATAAGACCTGCAAAACTCTCTAAACCTGTCTTTTCTATTCTGGTTAAGTCAGCTTCAGAATATCCAAGATAGCCTAAAAATTCATCAAAATTAGCAAATCTTCCATCAGCAAATCCTAATTCCTCAGCCCGGGAAGATGTCAGAGATAATAATTTCCCGCTTTCTATTACATCTTCAATCTCAATATCAGCATCTACCATAGCAGCTGCAATCTCAGGGTCTCTGCCTCTTCTTTCAGCTGTAGCTGCAAACTCAGATCTCAGAGCTGAGATATATTTTTCATCATAGGGTCTTGTCTCTGCAGCCCCCATACTGCTGCCTTCGCTCATATAAATCCTGTCTGCACCTAGGGCAACTAATGTGCCAGCTGACCAGGCCCGGTTACTTATATAGGCAACTATTTCTCCAGGATAATTCACCAATTGATCTCTGATTGAAATCCCGGAATCTACCAGCCCGCCATAGGTATCTACATCAACGATTACAAGTTCGGCCTGATTTTCTAAGGCCTCTTCTAAGCCTCTGCTTAAGAATGTACTCATGCCTGGATCTACATCACCATGAAGGGGAATAAAATAAACCCTGGCTGAAACCGGTGCTGCAAGTATAAATATAAATAAAATTCCGAAAACAATACCTAAAAAATACTTATTTAATTTTATTTTTCCTGCCATATTTTCTCCTCCTTAAATTTAGCCTGGAGGCCACTGGAATTGTCTGCCACCTAAAAGATGAAAGTGGAGATGATTAACTGTCTGCCCGCCTTCTGGACCACAGTTATTAACAATTCTAAAACCATCTTCAAGACTTCTCTCCTCAGCCAGTTCAACGGCAACCTGATGGACTCTACCAACTAAATCATAATCTTTTACATCTGTAATAGTCGGAATATGCTCTTTGGGGACGACCAGAAGATGAACCGGTGCCTGAGAATTAATATCTGCAAATGCCATAAGATCTTCATCTTCATATACAAACTCAGTATCCATCTCTCCATCTCTTATCTTGCAAAATATGCAATCATCCATAGTCAATCCTCCTTAAAATATAATATATTAAAAGCTTTACTTAATTATACCATAGATTTAAAAATTTTGCAGATAATTTATTCAATTAATTTTACTGGATATGGTTCTTCCCCGGTGGTCTTTACTAACCTTACAGTTTTCAACTGATTAACTAAATCCTGCTGGTATTCAACCCCGACTCGAATATAATTACCAGTATAACCAGTAATCATACCATCATATGATTTCTCTTCAAATAAAACCTCAAGCTGATTATCACTAATAGCTTCTCTATAATCAAGGGCCAATTTTTTCCCTAATTGATTTAACCTATTATAGCGCTCTTTTTTAAGATCACCATCTATATCATCTTTCATGTTGGCTGCTGGAGTACCTGGCCTAGGGGAATAAGAAAAAATATGGAGTCTGCTAAAGCCAGCTTCTTCTACAACTTTTAATGTCTCCTGAAAATCAGCTTCTGTCTCTCCAGGAAAACCGACAATAACATCTGTTGTTAAACCAATTCCAGGAACTCCATCTTTTATCTTCTCAATATAATTCAAAAATTCCTGCTGATCATATGGCCTATTCATCTTACCTAAAATCCTATCACTCCCGCTCTGCATTGGCAGATGAAGATGTGAGCAGATTTTATCTGAACCTCTCATAAGCTCCAGCATAGAATCAGTAACTTCGCCGGCCTCAATCGAACTCAGTCTTATCCTGAAATTCCCCTTAATATCTATTAAATCTTTTAAAAGATCGGCCAGATAATCTTTTTCACCATTAAAATCTCTGCCATAAGCCCCAAGATGAATCCCGGTCAACACAAATTCTTTAACACCCTGGGCAGCAAGCCTTTTAAACTCTGCAATTATATCAGCCTGAGACCGACTTCTAATTCTGCCCCTGGCATAGGGTATTATGCAGTAACTGCAGAACTGATCGCAGCCATCCTGAATTTTTATATTAGCCCTGGTTGTCTGATTTAAATCAACAAGCTTAAATTCCTGAAATTTATCAATATCCTCATATTCATCCCGGTTTCCTAACCATCTATTATCCCCATTTACTTTCAAATCATTTAAAAGCTCAATCAGATTATCTTTATTAGAGGTTGAGATTAAATAATCTACTTCTTCTACATCCTCAACTTCTTCTGGAGATACCTGTGTATAACAACCGGCCATAATAACAATAGAATCTTCACCGCCCCGTCTTTTAGCCTGGCGGGCCAGACTTCTTGATTTACTGGCTGCTGAAATCGTTACAGCACAACTATTTATTAAATATAAATCAGCATCAGATTCAAAATCTACCACCTGATAACCGGCTTCTTTAAGCATCTGTTCTAATGCTTCAGCTTCATATTGGTTAACCCTGCAGCCTAAATTTTTGATTGCTGCTTTTGTTCCTGAATCTACCATTGAAATCACCATCCAAAATCATATTTCCCCTTTTTCATATAATATCAAACCAGTTACAAGTGGTGCAACTGTTTCTGTTCTTAAAATTCTTGGCCCTAAATTAAATCCATAGGCATTATCTGCAGATAAGACTTTCTTTATCTCAGGATCAGTAAAACCTCCTTCTGGGCCAACTAAAAGTAAAATTCTTAAATCTTCATAATCAGAATTTGATTCCAGTTTATTTATAACTTCTTTTAATCCTCTGACTTCATCCCTTGCCCGGGCTATCAGGACAGCATCAAATTCAGGGAAACTCTCTCTAAGTTTTTCTAAACCAACTGGTTCATATATCTCAGGTATTTCTCCTCGTTCTGATTGGCGGGCAGCCTCTTCAATTATCTTCTCCCAGCGATTTAACTTTTTCTTCTTTTTTGATTCTTTAATCTTAACAACAGTTCTTGCCGTCTCTAAGGGATAAAACCCGGCAGCTCCTATTTCTGTCGACTTCTGAAGAACATATTCAAAATTATCTTTTTTAGCAATTGACTGGGCAATAAAAATCTGAATCTGAGGCTCGCCAGTTGTTGCTCCAATAGATTCAATTCTACATTCAGCAGTTTCCTGGCCAACTTCTAAAACCTCAACTTCATATTTTAAACCATCACCATCAAGCAGTAATATCCTATCCCCTGATTCATGACGAAGACTATTAAAGATATGATTATACAGTTCTCCGTCAATAGGAACAATATCACCTTCATTTAAATTAGCTGGTTTATTTTCAAGAAAAAATCTACGCATTTCTATCACTCCGTCTGGCAATTAAAGATTGCCATTCATTTCTCTCTATCTCTTTGATTATAGCAAAATTATTATTCACAAGTCTAGCTCTTAATTCCTCAGACTGTTTATTAATATACCCGCTTAAAATAATAAAGCCATCCGAAGTAACCTTATTAATAATATTTTCAAAATTTTCATGAACTATCGGCGCCAGCAGATTAGAAATCACCAGTTCAAATTCTTCAAGTTTAATCTGACTAATATCAGCAATTACTGTCTCAACATCTCCTGATAAGTCATTATACTCTAAATTATTTATACAGTTATCTATAGCAGTTTCTGATATATCGATAGCCAGCACCTGTTCAATACCAAGTTTTTTACCTGCAATTGCCAGGATCCCACTGCCTGTTCCAATATCAAGCATAGACTCAACTATATACTCATTTGTTAAATCTGTTAAATTACGAATGGCCAGATAAGTGCTCTCATGACTCCCTGTGCCAAAGGCCTGGCCAGGATCAATAATTATTTTTTCTCTAAACTTGTATTCAACCTCTTCAGTTTTCCAGGGTGGTAGAATAACCCAGTCAGTTCCAACTTCTACTGGCTGGTAATTCTCCTGCCAGTTTTCA
>SLSL01000047.1 GCA_007130465.1 Halanaerobiaceae bacterium
TGAAAGTAATTTTTCAAGTTTATCAATCTTGCCTTCTTCCAGATTATTTATATATTCTTTAATCTGATCTGGAAGATCTGAATCAGTTTTAATCATTAGATAGTAGTGATCACGACCTCTGGCATCTATATCTTCATATAAATATAGCGGTGCCAGCCTATGGTCAAAATACTCTATCTCTAATTCTTTCTGGAAGTTATTCGGTGGCAGGTTCTGATTTCCATACCCTATAAAAAGATTATTGTTGCGCCTACTTTCATAAAATGGATCCTGATAATCATCTTCTAAAAACACATCATCAAAAAGATCAATAGCAGCAAGATCACAGCTTCTAACTCCAAAGAATAATTTAGCTTTATCTTGATTAAAATCTAAATTATCAGAGTTTCTTTCATCTCCTAACCGTTCATCTCTTGGTAAAATAAAGTTTTTAGGTGTTGTCTCTGGTAGTTCTTTCAAATATACTGAAGGGATCTCTGTTTTACTTCTGATTTCCCGATATAAAACTCTAGTCAAACGTCCCTGTTCCACCTTAAAAGGGGCTATTATTCTATATTCTTTAAATAATTCTTCTAAAAGACCAATTAATTCTGCTGAATTAAGTTTTTTAACTCTCATAATTAATCTCCCTCCTGCTGGAGGAAACCTGGTTCTGGATCTTCCTCATTATAGTCTGAAAATAACGACAACTGATCAATTTTTAACCCTGGTCTATAATCAAAATATCTTCTTGCTTGATGATACAAATGAGATGTAAGAGAGCGCATCTCTATGCCTTCAGGACAGGCCATCTCACAGGCTCCACAATTAACACATCTACCTGGCATATGCATTGTTCTCATCAAATGAAAAACCATATCCTCTTCAGGATCACTTCCATCCTCCAACCAGATAGGTTGATTGCTCTCTACAAAACAATGGTCACAGTAACAGACTGGGCAGGCATCCCTGCAGGCATAACACTGAGTACAGCGTGAAAATTCTTCACTATAATGTTTTTTCCTCTTCTCAGCTGTCTCATCTGATAGTAAATACTCTATTTCCTCTATTTCTTTCGCAAACTCTGATTCATCCAGCGGTTCTCCAACAAAATAATCGGCTATAACTGGGTTCTTAGTATCGCATTCATCACAGGCTGTATTTTCTTTAATCCCTGGGCATCCATTGATTCCGATAATTATTAAATTATCTCGATCAATAATATTTTCAGAAATATAAAATGCAATTGCCCTAGTATCACATGGTTTAGCCACTACTGCTTGACGAATATCTCTATTCTTTAATAAATACTTGCTTAGCATTGGATAAGCATCTTCAGTAAATACAATCTTCTTACTTTCAAAATCTCTCTTTTCTTTAATAATAACTGGCTCAATCAATCCTGAAAATTCTCCAAAACTATAAGCAAGTAACTGCTCAAACTCTTCTTCTTTAAATACTAATTCAACTGTCTTCTGTAAATCCTCAGTTATTTCTTTATAGGAATTGTTCATCGACCACACCGCCTTCACTGCCAACAATTGTACTTCCTGGATTCCCTGTTTCCTGCTCTAATTTTTTTATGCTTTCCTGATCTAAATAGCCTTCCCAGGGTCCGACTGATTTAACTCTATCAACAACCTGAGTTACAACATTAGCAAATCTTCTACCTTCCGCTGCCGAACACCAGGTAAAATTAAGTCTTTCTGACTCAACACCAGAATATTCAAGAAGTTCTTTAAGCATTATAAATCTTCGACGGGCATAGTAATTACCGTCTATATAATGACAGTCCCCTGGATGACAGCCTGAAACCAGTATACCATCAGCGCCTTTTTTCAAAGTCTTAATGATCATTAATGGATTTAACCTACCAGTACAGGGAATCCTAACTGCTCTAATGTTTGTAGGATACTGCAGTCTACTGCTACCTGCAAGATCTGCTGCAGCATAGCTGCACCAATTACAAAGATAAGCTATTATCTTAGGTTCAAACTCTTCTTTTTCATTGGCTGGCATTAGAGCATCCCCCCTTTACTAAATTCTTCTTCATCTTTAGCTAACAAAGCTTCAACTTCATCTAATATCTGCTGATTCTTAAATCCTTTCAGATCAACTGCATGAGGGCGACAGACTCCAAGACAGTTTCCGCAACCTTTACAAAGAACCTTATTAACTTCAGCTTTTTTCTCAAAAGGATCTACTTCTATAGCTTTATAAACACAAACCCTTTCGCAGTCACCGCAACCAATACATAAGCTTTCATCGACTTCAGCAATAGTTGCTGCAGTCAATAGAAACTCTTTTGAGAGAATCGAAGCCGCCCGCCCTGCTGCAGCCTGGCTTTGAGAGATTGATTCTGAAATATTTTTAGGTCCATGGGCCAGTCCTGTTAGAAAAATACCATCAGTTGATGAATCTACAGGCCGAAGTTTAACATGGGCTTCAAGAAAAAATTCATCTTCATTCAATGGAGTCTTTAACATTTTACTAATTCTATTATTGTCATCCCCAGGCAGTATAGCTGCTGCCAGAACAACCAAATCTGGATTGTCTTTTACAACCGTATCTGTTAAAGGTTCTTTAAATTCAATTTCCAAATTGTCACCTTCAACAATATCAATTTTTGGTTTAGTCTCAAGGTCATACCTGGAGAAATTAACACCTAAATTCCTGGCTTCACGATAAAGATCTTCATAATATCCGTAACTACGCATCTCTCGATACAGAATCGTTATTTCTGAGTCAGGTTTCTTCTTTTTTAATTCAATTGCATTTCGGAGTGACTGAGTACAACAGAGCCTGCTACAATAAGGCCTGTCTTCTTCTCGGGAGCCAACACACTGAATCATATAAATATTTTTCGCATCGGATAAACTATTATCATCATTTTCTATAGATTCCTCTAATTCCAGAGCTGTCATAATCTTCTCTGAATTTTGATACTTATATTCATCAGGCTTTAGCTCCTCACCACCGGTAGCAACGATAACTACTCCACCTTCAAGCTCAACAGCTTTAGGCCCTGATAATTCAAGTTGATAATTCCCAACAAAGCCTGAAATATCTTCGATTTCATACCCAGAATAGATATCGATTAATTCATTTTCTTTAATCTCCTGGATTAACCTTTCTAAAAATGGCCTAATTGGACGGCCCAGTCCACTCCGATGAATACTGGCAGCTTTACCTCCTAAAAATTCTTCTTTTTCAACAAGGGAGACAGGAAATCCTAAATTACCAAGCTCCCTGGCTGCTGTCATACCAGCAACCCCACCACCTAATACAAGAGCTCTAGTAATATTATCTACTTCGCCTCGTTCTAAAGGCAGAGCATTTTTTATCCTGGCAACTCCAGCTCTCACTAACTCATAAGCTTTCCAGGTAGCCTTTTCTTTTTCATCTTTATGAACCCAGGAACCCTGATCTCTAATATTAGTCATCTCCATCAAATGGGGGTTTAATCCTGCTCTTTCAACTGCATCCTGAAAAAGCATCTCATGAGTTCTTGGTGTACAGGAAGCAACCAAAATTCTATTAAGATCATATTCTTCTATTCTATCTGCTATTAGTTTCTGACTATCAGTCGAGCAGAGATATTTAACATCTTCGGCTAATTCAACAAAGGGCATGTCAGCTACTCTTTTTGTTACTTCCTCAACATCTATAACCCCTGCAATATTTGTGCCACAATGGCAGATAAAGACTCCTATTCTAGTTCTCTGATTAGTAACAGCACGACTAGCTATCGGTGGCGCCTCAGTTACACCTAATTCTTTAATATCTAAAGAAGCTAACCCACCTGCCATAACAGCAGAACCACTTGCCTCTGCAACAGATTCAGGTATATCCTTTGGCCCTGTAACAGCCCCACAGGCAAAGATACCTTCTCTACCTGTAACAAATGGCGAAAATTCACCAGTATCGGCAAAACCATATTTATTGGTCCTTACCTTTAATTTTTGTAAATCCTCTGTTACCTCTTCTTTTGGGGCTATTCCAGTTGCTAATACAACCAGATCATAATCTTCAGACTTAAATCCGCCATCACCACCTGTAGTCTTTAATTGTAGCCTGCTATCTTGCTCTCTTCTCTCTATTTCAGCAACTCTACTCCTTATAAAATTAACTCCTGAAGTTGCTTCTGCTCGATTAAAATATCTTTCAAAACCTTTTCCATGGGATCTAATATCCATATAAAATAAATCTACTGCTGCATCAGGAAGATGTTCCCTGGTTAATAAGGCATGTTTTATTGAATACATACAGCAAACAGATGAGCAGTAATTATGATCACGACTGAAATCTCTAGAACCTGTACAATGAATAAATGCTATTTTTTCAACCTTCTTGCCATCAGATGGACGTATAATCTTACCATCTGTTGGGCCTGCTGCATTCAAAATCCTTTCAAACTCAAGGCTTGTGACCACATCCTGATGTTTACCATAATTATACTGACTAACAATATCGCCATCAAAAGATTCATAACCTGGAGCAAAAATTATTGCCGCAGCTTGGACTATAAAGTTTTTCTCCCTCTGACTATAATCAACTGCATCAAAATTACAAACTATCTCACAGAGACCACATTTATCCTCCTGGAGTTTCCTGCAGTGATCTGGATCAATTACTGCGAGATTAGGGACTGCCTGTGGCTGATATTTATGAACTGCCTTGTGCTCAGTTAAACCTAAATTATATTCATCAGGAATCTTCTCTGGACATTTTTCAAAACATTCAGCACAACCTGTGCATTTATCTTCATTAATATATCTAGGTCTTTTTTTAAGTCTAACTCTAAAATTACCTGGAGTACCTTCAACACCCACCAGTTCAGTCATTGTATATGTTGTCACATTCTTATGATTATAACATGATGTAATTTTAGGTGCTAAAATACAGGTTGAACAGTCATTGGTTGGAAAAGTTTTATCTAATTGAGCCATTCTTCCACCAAGACTAGGGCTTTTCTCTACCAAATAAACTGGTACACCCATTTCAGCCAGATCTGTTGCAGCCTGAATGCCAGCAATACCACCACCAATAACAATTACCGGGTCTGCCATTTTAAACACCACCTGATTCTGGTAATTCAGTTTCCCAGGATGATTTGCCGGACTGTACTCTTTCTAGACTTTTTAAACGATATTTTACAAGATTTTGATCAAACTTCTCTAATTCTTCCTCTAAATCCTCAGAATAATATCCGGCTGAAACTGAAAGTTCTCTGAGAACCCTTATAATATCAGCAAATCTAACATTTTGAGGACAGGCTGATACACAGCGGCGACACTGAATACATTGCCAGATAGTAAGTTCAGAAAGAAGTTCTTCTTTATAACCAAGCAAAGATTTCTTAATCATCAATCTCGGATTAAAACTTTCTTCTTCCTCGCTTACAGGGCAGGTCGCCGTACAGCTGCCGCAACTAAAACAGAGACTTAAATTCTCTCCGCCTGGTTTAGATTTTATCTCTTCTTTAAATTTTAGATCTAATTCTTTATATTCTTTTACCATTATATCTCTGACACCTCCGGTCTAGGATAGAGGCCTGCTTCTTCGACAACTCTAGGAGTTATTTCCTCCCAGGCCACCGGCATAAGGTGAATGCCTCTTACTCCTTCTATCTTCCTTACATGTTTTATAATATCAACAGCCATCTGGACACCTTCTTCTTTCTTATCTTCAGCCTTATCCATTCTTTCAATCGTATAATCTGGGACATCCATCCCGGCTACATATTTTTTCATCATTCTCAAGGCCTTAACTGATTTTGTTGGAAGTATTCCAGCCATTATATAACATTTCTCATGAAGGCCCCTCTTTCTCATCTCCTCCATCCATTTATCAAACTTTTCAAGGTTATAGATAGCCTGGGTTTGAATAAACTCCATCCCAGCTTCAATTTTCTTTTCTACTTTCATCATATGAAGCTCAAAGGGATCTGCAAAAGGATTAGCGGCTCCACCTAAAAATAATTTTGGAGGAACATCCATATCTTTTCCGTTTAGAAGAACTCCATCATCTACCATTCTCCTGGCCGCTCTAAGCATACTGACAGAATCAAGATCAAAAACATTTTTTGCTCCTTCATCCATCCCGAAACATTGATGATCACCAGTTAAGCAGAGAACATTTCTCAAACCTAGAGCACTTGCTCCTAAGAGATCACTTTGAATACCTATTCTATTTCGATCCCGGCCAGTTGCCTGGATTATCATTTCTAACCCTTCATCAGCAGCAATTTTAGCAGCTGCTATACTTGACATCCTAACAATAGCTGTCTGATTATCAGTTATATTAACGGCATCAACATAGCCCCTTAAGAAATCTGCTTTTTCTCTAATAAAATCCGGATCTGCACCAATTGGTGGCCCCATCTCGCTGCAGACAACAAATTCACCTTCTTCAAGTAATTTCTGTAATTTAGATATATAGTCAGCCATCCTCTAATTCTCCTTTCATTCCTGGAAGAACTCCGGATTTTTATGGCTCCGGACACCGCCATCTTTATATGTTGACCAGTCTTTCGGTGATTCAAAATCTAATAAGTTTTCAAGCTGGCCTAATTCTTCAGCCCGGTCATAAATTGTCTGCCAGCCACAATCAATACTATCATCAACCTCACAGATTCCATCTTGAGACCCGCCACAGGGTCCATTTAAAAGACTCTTGGAACAGCGAGCTACAGGACAAACACCGGCAAATTGATCGAGAATACATTTACCACAACCATGACACATCTCTTCCCATTTGCCAATATCGCTGGTCCTACCATAAAATGTTGTATCAAGACCAGGCAGGATAATTTTACCTGGATTATTAATAGCTAAATGTTGAACACCTACTCCACAGGCAATAGATAAAACAACCTGATTCCGAGCAACAGGTAATTCCAACTCATCCAAAAATTCATCATCACATTGCCTTTTAATCGTCTCTGTCTCGATTGATACTGATTTACCTTTGCTCTGATAATAAAGATTAAGTAGTTCTTTTAAAGAGTCAGCCTCCCTTTCACCACCAGCCAGACTGACAGAGACACAACTTCCACACCCTGCTATTAAAAGGCTATCAATATCATCAGGAAGACTATCTTTAATTTCTTTAATATCTTTTAATTTACCTACAATCACTGTTTTAACGCCTCCTTCCAATCAGCAAGAAAAGCGCCTAAATCAGCTGCCATTCTCGGCGAAAGCCTCTCATAATGAACTCGATCTTGCTCGATTTCTAATTTTTCAAGATCTTCTTTAATTCTTTCAACAACCTGTTGACAACGATCATGGCCTGTTAAATGCTTGCAGGCTTCAGAGACACAACCAAGAATCATAATATCTGATGAATATTTAGAGAGAATCTCAAAAATCTGACCCCTTTCCACAGTCGATACACAGGGGACCTCTATTTTCTGATAACTTTCTAAAGGATCCTTTCCGACCATTGAATTATATTTTTCAGCAGCTATTTCTGCTGAATTTTCACAGATAATTAAAATAGGATCTTGCTCATTTTCCCCTTCAATTTTTAAATAATCATCTTCTATCTGAATTGCATTAGTTGGACAGCGACTAAGACAAAGGTTACACCCCTGACAGGCTAAGTCCATAACCTTCATCGAATTAAGCTCATCATCTCTCTGAATAGCCCCATGGGGACAGACCCGATAACAGGTATAACAGAGTATGCATTTCTGATCATCTACTTCTCTATCATATTTATCAATTTCAGTTACTCCTGCCAGATTTTTAGAAACTTCATTTAAGGTAAAATCAAGCTCTTCTTCAAAATATGTTAAGGCAGTCGGTCCCCGGCTACCTTTTAAAAGATATACTCCACGTTTACCGCTTAAAGTCGGCTGGAGATATATATTATCTAGCTGGAGATATTCTTTATATCCATCAGCCAGGTTAAAAATTCTAGCAATTCTCTCTGTTTCTTTAGCCGGCTTCAATTCAGGAGCAGCAAGAATATTGCCATTTAACTTTAAATCTATATCTTCTCGATTATAATGAATAATCTCTTCCTCAATAATTTTTAATTGTCCTAAATCAAATTTTAAAAATATTATTTCTGATTCTCTTGCTCTCTCATAAAGTCGGTCATTATCTTCTATAAACCTCATTGCCTGATATAGATAATAAACTTCTTTATCAGGATAATTATCTTTGATTTCCAATGCTTTTTCTAAACCAGCCTGACTGATTACTGCAGCTGAAAGTTCAGGATAATCCTGTAAAATAATCACAGGCTTGTCTTCATTGATATCATAATCATCCGAAAATAATGAATCTGCTTTTTCTAAAACAGGTTCTTCCTGATACGGCAGATTAATAATAATATTTGCAACATTAATCTCTTCTGGCTGATTCTCTTTGTTACAAATAAGTTTGAAGTCACCGATTTCACCCTGGCAGGCAACTAGGTCTTCTGCAGATATTTGAATACTTTCAAAATCTGTTTCTTCTTTATCGCCTATCCAGGCCAGTTCAAATTTTCTTTTGCCTGCCATTAAACTACTACCTCCTTCTCTTGATAAATAATCTGATTTGCTACTGCTTTACTTTTACTAATAGTAGTTGCAATATCTCCTGGACCAGAAATAGTACCGGCCAGATAGACATCGCTCTCAGAACCAGGAACAATCTCTTCCAGGAAACCATCATCAGTCAACTGTAAATTAAAGAGCTTCGACCATAATTCATTTTCTAGCCCAGGATGAATCCCCTCTGATAGAACCAATAAATCTGTTTTTGCTATAGCCATCTTACCTTCTTGCTGATCTTCATAAGCTATCTCGATCTTCCCAGCAGCCTTATTTATTCTTAAAGGTTTACAGTTATAATAATCTATGCCTTCGTCATTTAATCTTTGAAATGATAAATCTGTCAAAAATCCGGCTTCCTGAATATCAATAAAGAAAATTCCTAGTTCCATCTCAGGAAAACTTTCTCTTAATACTCTGGCAATTCTATAATTATAACCACAACAGACCCGGGAACAATAAGCAGCTTTTTCCTGAGGGCTTCTGGAGCCATTACATTGAATAAATAATGCTGACTCAGGTTCAAAATCTAAATCTAAATCCAGATCTTTTTTCTGAAGATGATCCTCTCGCTTAAAGAGCATCTCTTCAAATTCACCTGACCAGATAATCCTTTTATCATCAAATATCTCAGGTGTGCCTGTCTCCAATTCTGACCAGCGCCTATAACCAGTTGCCAATACTATCTTATCTATATTCGTATATATTTCTTCTCTTTTATCGGTATCACAATATAAAGTAAACAGGCCATCCTCTTTATAAGCATCAATAACTTTATGATTATTTTTTGTTTTAATTGATTTATCTCTTCTCACCTGATTAAAGACTGAATCTACCAGGCAGAGATTACAGCGCGTACAGATATCAGTTGCCTTACAACCAAACTCTTTAATCTGTCCGCCAATTTCGCCGGATTTTTCAAAGAGCAGAACCTCAATACCTGCATCTGCCAGTTCAACAGCTACTGAAGAACCGGCAATCCCACCTCCTATTACACCAATTCTTGTCATATCTAACCTCTCCTTTTACTGAAACCCTTTAATCAAGCTCTCCTGCTCTGGATGCTTTCAGATAGTTCATGGCATGTTGGTCTTCATTCATTAAAACTTCAGACGCTCTAATTAACTTAATCATATAATCATCAAGGGGATCAATTATTGCTGAGTCCATACCTTTACTTATTGCCATAACCATAAATGCCTGATTTAATAAATGTCTCTGCGGTAGTCCATAAGATATATTACTTAAACCACAGGTAATATGAACACCGGTACCCCAACCTTTAATTGTTTCAATAGCATTAAGAATCTCTGGACCTCTAGAACAATCCACACTGATCGGTGTTATGATTGGATCAACAAAAATATTATCTGCTGGAACACCATCGTTTATTAATTTGTTAATAAGTTTATCTGCTACTTCTATTCTATCATCAGCACTTTCTGGCATCCCTTCATCGCTCATACAAAGAGCAATCACATTGGCGTCATATTCTTTAACTATCGGTAAGACTTTACCATATCTATCTTCTTCTAAAGTAATTGAATTGATGAGAGGTATTCCTTCATGTTTTTCAGCAGCCTTTTCTAATGCTTTCTCATTAGGGCTATCCAGTGACAATGGTTTATCAAGTACTTCTTGAGTTACCTCAACTAACCAGAGAAGATGTTCAATCTCATCATGAACGAAGGCTCCAGCATTTACATCTATAAATTCAGAACCTGCTTTTTGCTGCTTTAAAGCTATATCCTGAATATACTCTTTATCCCTCTCTTCAATCTTTTCTTTAATAACATCTCTTGTTGAATTAATTAGTTCTCCAATAATAATCATAAATTATTCCTCCCTATTCTTATTATAATTAATCAATATAATTACTATCTGTTAGTTTTTCAAACTAAATCAGTTCTTAAAATAATTCTTCCTGGTTCAAAAATAGCTATTTCATCATTTTCCTGTCCTTCAAGTAAGCTTTTCAGAAGATCAGGATTTCCTTCCCGCTCTTCAAATTCTAGATTAATAAATTCAGCTGATTTCCTGGCAGATTCTCTATATTGATCAAGTCCTTCAACCCAGGTATTTATAAAAACAAGTCTTGTATAATTTTTATATTCCAGCTCCATCGTCTCTCTGGCAAAATCAGCTCCAACTCTTTCTTTATAATTTTCATACTGGCTTAATGGGTCGCCACCAAATTCTATCCAACCTCGGGACAAATAAATCGTGCCTGGATTGCTACAGAATTCATGACGATAAGCCTGATTAGAACCAAGTAAGATTGTAATACAGTCATGCATTCTAGGTACTATCAGAGTGGCTTTCTCACTGCTGATCCCGGCAACTCCGTTAGAACAGAGTCCATAGCCTAATCTAATCTTACGAAAACCTGCTTTTTCACTTGCAGTAACTGCTTGTTGAACCTTCTGATTTAATTTGTTTGGAGTCCTATGAAGTCCATATTCTAAATACTCTGATTCCATTTCTGGGTTTAACGCTTCAATTTCTCGTCTAATCGTTGAACAGGCAATTATCTTATCCAAACTTCTGCCTCCTTCTACCAGGGATTACCAACTGCTGATATATCAAGAACTGTCTCAATAAAGATTTTGTCTTCTTCTCGCCCTCCACTTAAACGGCCATATTTGTCATCTCTCTCTATATATATTTCAACATTTTGAGCTGCCGACCTTTCTGCCTTTTCTATAACCAACTTTCGGCCTATCTCTTCAGCAGCAGATAAAGCTGCTTCCAGCCTCTTATAACCTAATCTTTCTTCTGGAGTATGAACTGCATAACCAGCTCCTACTTCATCCGGTTTAATAACGATCTTTACTTTTTCAATAATTTTACCCATTACTGTTCCCACAGCATTAGCCACCTCGGCCCATTCAGGCAATAAAAGTTCAGCTGATATTCTCTCTACTACTCCTGGAAAATAAGCCCTGGCCGGGGCACCTACTCCAACTAAAGGCTGAGAAATATCTACATTGTAATTAATCAGCTCAGTTTTGTTTTTATCAAGAAGCTTCCTATAAAAATAATCGATTTCTTTGCTTTTAAAGTTCAACTTTTCAGTCTCATCCCTAATCCCAGACTCGATCATTAAAGAACCTAACTTTATTTCTATTTCACTTTCTAGCAGTTCAACAAAATCTTCAGCTGCTAAACCTGATCTTTTTGCAGTTATTTCTACTCCTAGACAGGCAGCTTCTTTATTCCATTCAAGATATTTATCCTGCCAGTGGAGCATATCAGTAGGAGTTAAACCTGCTCTATGAAGACATCCTGTCTTGACCAGTTGAGACCAGGGCAGAACTTCAGGATCAACATCTAAGATTCTGCCTAATTCTCTAATAGTATGTGGGGCTTCTTTAATTTCTGCCATAATTTCTTTTTGAATCGAACTTAAGCTATATTTAACTGGATCTTTTATATAAACTAAGACAGAAACAGGTTGATGGTTGATCGGAAAATAATCTGCCTCTTTGATCTTTTTTAGCTCTTCAAGTAGATGAGGGTATTTGTCTGTAGACCAAGATAATGGGAAAACCCTTTCAGGGCCAATCTCCAAATGACCTGATTGATCTAACCTTATCTGGCTATCCCCTCCAAGTCCAATCGTTGTAATCTTTGCTGCTTTAACCCTGGTTAGCCAGCCGCCAACCCTTGCCCCGGCTTCACTTAATCCTGGACGACCATCTTTTAATAGAGCAAGATCTGTAGTAGTACCTCCAATATCTACAATTATTCCATCATCTATATTTGCTAAATGACGGGCGCCTATAACACTTGCAGCTGGACCTGATAAAGATGTTTCTATAGGCCGTTTTTTTGCCTCTTCGGCACTAATCAAACTGCCATCACCTTTAACTACCATTAAAGGTGCATCAATCTTATAATCAGCTAGTTTCTGTTCAACAGAGATGATTAAATCTGTTATTAAAGGAAGTAAACGAGCATTAAAGACAGCTGTATTAGCCCTTTCCTGAAAACCCAGTTCTGAGCTTAATCTATGGCCCTGAACAACTGGATAATCAATTTCTTCTTCAATCAATTGTGCAACAGCCTTCTCCTGAATTGGATTGCGGACGCTCAGGTATCCACAAACAGCAAAAGCATCTACTTTATCTTTCATTTCATATATTTTATTCTTGATTTCCTGACTATTAATCTTCTCTTTGATCTTACCTTTAATAGTACAGCCACCGGCGACAGATACAAGATGGTTAGTTGGCAATTTATCTTGAGGATCGAAACCAATTAGAATCGCACCTACTTCAGCCCCCTGCCCCTCAACAATAGCATTAGTAGCCAGGGTAGTTGAAAGAGAGACCAGTTTTACATCTTTCAGCTTAAACTTGTCAGATGAAAGCAAGGCTTGAAGACAGTTATCGATAGCAATCGTTAAATCATTCCTGGTTGTAACCTGTTTGGTTGCTACGATTATATTACCTGTCTCAAGATCAACTACAACTCCATCTGTAAATGTACCTCCTGTATCAATGCCTAAAGCTAACTCCTGCATAAACTGGTCCCTCCTCCTATAATCATCCTAGAGTTTATCTTCAGCTTCCTGAACTATTCGATCGAGCTCATTAACTATATCTTCTGGTAATGGCTCTGGTTCATGATTTTCTAAGATATCTTTAACTTTTTCATTACTCCGTTCAAACAGGGTCTTTTCGCCTTCCATCTCCCAGTTATCATAGAACTGTCGTTTAAATAACTCTGGATACCAGGTCTCTTTTTTGAAATATTTACGAGTATGAGCTTCTCCAAGGAAATGACCACCTGGACCGACCTTATCAATAACATCCAGTCCTAAAGTATCATCATTAACTTCAATCCCTTCAACTATTCTCCTGGCAAAACCGATAAGATCATTGGAAATAACAAGATTTTCTAATGAAGCACAGTTGCCGTGTTCTATATAACCAACATCATGATTTAAGTTGGCTCCTGATTGAGCTGTTATTAGGATTGAAAGAGCATCTTCAATTGCTGCCTGTTGATCCACCACTTTGGAATCAGTACATCCACAGGTTCCAAACATTGGTATATCTAAATAATTTGAAACATCAGCTAAAGCCGCCTGCATTAGATGGAATTCAGGAGCACCGTAAGCGAAAATAGTTGTATTCATATCCATAATCGTAAAGACTCCGCCCATGATAAATGGATTACCGGCATTTACCTGCTGGTTTAATACCAGTCCACTGAGACTTTCAGCCAGCCCAGTTGCCATTGCTCCAGCTAGAGTTGCAGGAACAGTTCCGCCAGCCATAATACATGGTGTATAAACTACAGGCAGTGATTTTTTGCCTGCAAGAACCAACTTCTGGGCTGCATCTTCAGCATGCTGAAGTGGAGAAATCGGCTCGGCATATAATGTCATAAATGGATTATCTCTAAGTTCCTGCTCGCCACCAACAATTGTCTCACACATCTTTATGATATCGCCATAACCATCAGCATCATTGGCAGTAATTACAATTGGCTTCGAAGTATTTAAGACCATTGCCTGGAACTGATGACGATCATAAACCAACTGAGGTACATCCTGAACAATCCCTAAAGACATTACAAAATCAAGATTTTCTAAAGCATCTATGGTTTTTGTTGCCATTGATACAGTCTCTTTTGAAGTCTTAATTCTTTCACCACTATATGGATCCATAAAATGAGGTGTATCTGAACCGGTTCCAAAATAAGCATTATTATTAGTTAAATCGACTACCCTCTCCCTGGTCCGGCTATTACTTAAATTAACCCGATTAGGAACTGTACTTAATGCATCTTTTACTAATTTATTCGGGATTCTTACCCGATTTCCTTCTACTTTACAGCCTGCATTTTTCATTATCTCAATGGCTTCATCATCATAATAAACGACACCAGTCTCCTCTAGTATCTTAGTTGAGGCTTCTAGCATCTTATCTATCTGATCTTCAGTTAGAACTTCTAAGTTAACACCTGCTACAGATTGATAACTACTCTTCATCTTTTTCCCCCCTGACCTAATTAACTTCTGCTAATTCAAATACTAAATCTTTTGCTGAAGCTGCATCTGGTGCCCAGCCATCTGCTCCTATCTCATCTGCAAATTCTTTTGTTACTGGAGCTCCTCCA
>SLSL01000046.1 GCA_007130465.1 Halanaerobiaceae bacterium
TAATGTTAGGTAGAAAAGAGTTGAGGTCTAATGTTAGGTAGAAAAGAGTTGAGGTCTAATGTTAGGTAGAAAAGAGTTGAGGTCTAATGTTAGGTAGAAAAGAGTTGAGGTCTTTTAGAGGTAGTAAAGAGTTAATGCAGTTGAGAAATAAGATACATTATTTAAATTAATATTTAGGAGATCAGGTGGATTTGTAACAGGAGGGGTAATTTTGACAAAGAGAAGGAAGCTTGCAATATTTATTATAGGTTTTGCTTTTATATATTTTTTACCTTTGCAGAGTGCTGAATTACAAGAATCAATTATTGAAGGTTTTCATATGCTTCAGTATTATGCCAGGAATCATGTTTTATATAGTCTGGTTCCGGCCTTCTTTGTTGCCGGTGCGATAGCTAATTTCATGTCTAAACAGGCTGTTATTAAGTATTTTGGTGCCGGGGCTAGGAAATGGGTCTCTTATTCTGTTGCCTCTGTTTCCGGGGCGATTTTATCGGTCTGTTCCTGTACTGTATTGCCTTTGTTTGCCGGGATTTATAAACGAGGTGCCGGGATTGGACCTGCGACAGCTTTTCTATATTCTGGACCTGCGATTAATGTGCTGGCAATAATACTTACTGCCAGGGTTTTAGGCTGGCAGTTAGGTCTGGCCAGGATTGTCTTTGCAGTAATTTTTGCTCTGGTGATTGGCCTGATGATGGGCTTGATCTTTGGCAGAGGCGAAGAGAGTGAAACTGAGGCTGCTGCAGCAGCAAGGAGAGCCGCTACTAATGGTGATGATGAAGACAGGACTACTGCTCAGAATTTATTGTATTTTCTGGTGATGATTCTGATTTTAGTCTTTGCTGCCTGGGCTGAACCAACTGAGGCAGTAGGTTTTGGCCAGCTTATCTATGAGATTAAATGGCCGATAACCTTTGGTTTATTAGTAGTACTGGCTTTTATATTAGTTAAATGGTTTAAGAAAGATGAATTAAAGAGCTGGGTCGATGAGTCCTGGAGTTTTACTGAGCAGATCTTGCCATTGCTTTTTGCCGGTGTTTTAGTTGCCGGTGTTTTAATGGGAAGGCCAGGTACTGAGGCTGGTTTGATTCCTCAGGAATGGATCAGCAGGTTTGTTGGGGCTAATGATTTGAGTTCTAGTTTATTTGCTTCAATTATTGCAGCCTTTATGTATTTTGCTACCCTGACTGAGATTCCTATTCTGCAGGGTTTAATGGGCCTAGGTATGGCTGATGGACCGGCATTATCACTGCTCCTTGCTGGACCTGCTTTGAGCCTGCCAAATATGCTGGTAATTCATAATGTTTTAGGGTTAAAGAAAACTTCAGTCTTTATTGTTTTAGTTGTAATTATGTCGACTTTAGCTGGACTGGTTTATGGAAATATTATAATATAATGATAAGGAGGATGATAAAGATGGAAATAGTAGTTTATGGTTCAGGCTGTAAAAACTGTGATACGACAGAACAGAGGATAAGAGAGGTTGTTGAGGAATTAGGCGTTGATGCAAAGGTGACCCATGACCATGATATTAATTCAGCTGCTGAAAAGGGAATAATGCTGACACCTGGAGTTACTATTGATGACGAGATTGTCAACGAAGGTGGCGTTCCATCTAGAGATGAAATTAAGAAGTGGTTTGAATAATTTCTTCTTTGCACTAACCTGTTATAGTTTTAAAAGATTTTTCTGATATGATTTACTCAGGTTATGACCAGTTTCAGTCATAATATTCTGTTTATTGGTGTTGTGTATAGTAGTTATAGGGGTTGTCCCGGAGCAATCCCGGAGCAGTCCCGGAGGAATCCCGGAGGAAAGCCGGAGCAGTCCCGGAGCTGATATTAATGATATCTGGATTAAAATTGACGGATAACTTTATTGGATAGGATATAATTATAGTCCTGGCTGGTTTTATACCGGTCAGGTTTTTTCTTGTTTATATATAAGGAAATATTTGATATACTAAATATGTTAGAATATAAAATGTGCTGGAATAATCAGGCAGGAGGTGGAGCAGATTCTAAAAATTTATAAGGGACCGGCTGGCTCAGGGAAGACGACTATTTTAAAAGATAAATATCAGGAGTTGGCCAGAGAGGTTGGAACTGATAGAGTTTTGGTGCTGCTCCAGAATGCCTCCAGTGTTAGGGATTGGAAGAATAATCTTCAGCTTGATAAGACAGGTCCATTAAATATTTTCACATTTTTTGGGCTGGCCCAGGATCAGGTTCGGACCTACTGGCCTGAAGTTTACGATATTGAGGGGCTGCCTGTTGAACCCTATTTCATGAATGTTGAGACGGCTCATTACATAATGACCAGGATCGTTGAGCAGCGGCGGGAGAAGCAGGATTATTTTCTTAATCTTAATTCGACTTCAAATAGTATTGCGGTGCAGTTGATTGATAATTTGAATCAGGCGGCTTTGAATCTGCTGAATATGGCTGAACTGGAAGAACGGTTACTGGATTGGGCGGCAGATGATACTGAGAAGCGCAAGATTTTTAAAGAGGCTATTCGGCTGATGGGTCAGTATCGGGAGAGCTGTCATGACTATTTTGTAATAGATTATTCGTTATTGATTAAATTGTTTTTTAGGTTGTTGAAGACTGATAAGTATTTAAAGAGGCTTGAGGAGAGTTACGATTATCTGCTTGTTGATGAACTTGAGCTGACTCCACCGGCGGCCCAGAAGCTGATAGAATATCTGCTTTCGGTGACTGAGGATTCTTTTATGGCCTATAACCCTGAGGGCAAGATTAATCGGTTCTTTGGCGGAAATCCCAGGCTGGCCGAGCAGAGATTTTTTCCGAAGGCTGAGATTGTGGAACTGACTGATTTTTATGGCGCCTCCCAGCAGGCTGTTGATTTTGCCGAGGGGATTAAAACTAGATTGAAGGCCAGTTCAAAAGCTCAGAGGCCAGGGGATGTGAAGTTGGGGCGATCCCAGGAGTTAACAGGTGCTGGCAGGGGAGGAAGTTCTCAGGGGCAGTCGGAAAATCAGGGATTTGTCGGTATTCAAAAGCTAGAGAGAGATAGTGATTATATAGAAGGACGGATAAGTTCTGAGTTTAGAGGCGATATGCTAAGTAAGGTCGCCGATGAGATTATCCGGCTTGTTGAAACTGGAGTTGAGCCTGGAGCTATCGGGGTGATTGCCCCTCATTTAGATAAGGTCCTGGAATTTACCTTTAGCGAGAAACTGGCCAGGGAAGGGCTGAATATCTTTAATCTGCTCAGGTCAAAGAGGTTGATAGATATTCCATATTCTCAGGCCCTTTTGACCCTGGCCCAGCTGGTTTATCCTGATTGGAAGCTCAGGCCTGATTTTACATCACTGCAGCAGACCTTTGTCTTGTTGCTGGATTTAGACCCGGTCAGAGGAGCGATTCTGGCAGAGAAGGTTATTGCTAATGGGTATAGATTACCTGAAATTAATCAGCAGGAGTTGCGTGAGAGACTGGGATTTAAGCGGTTTGAAGAATATAATAATCTTCAGGATTGGATAGCTGAGAAGCTGGCGGCTGAGATTGAAGTTAGAGAATTTTTCCAGCAGGTTTTTGTTGAGTTTTTGGCGCCGCTATCGCCTGATGAAGAGGAGATTATTGCCTGCAGGCAGATCATTAAGTCGTTCCACAAGTTTGCTGAGATTATTGAAGCCTATAATATAACTGATGGCAATCGGATTGGCAAGTATTTTATCAGTATGATTAATAAAGGGACCCTGGCTGCTGAGATTTTAAATGAGCCAGGCAGAAAGATTACCGATAAGGTAATTGTATCGACTCCCTATAAATTTATAACTTCGACGCTGGTCGATTCAGTCGATTATTTATTTTTATTAGATATCGGCAGTTCATTCTGGTTTTCCGGGATTACCAAGGAGTTGCTTAACCCCTATGTGCTTTCGCCACA
>SLSL01000227.1 GCA_007130465.1 Halanaerobiaceae bacterium
GCTCTTTAGATTCCACTTCACAGTGAACACCCTGCCACTGTTGGCTTCACATACCGTACCGGCGAGAACAGCATGGATAGGACTTTCACCTATTTAACTTTAATCTTACAGGGCACACAATAATTAAAGCTGCCCGGTTAAGGGCAGCTTTAAATTTTTCTAATAATCAGTTTTTATTCTAAGGCAGATTTGACTGCTTCCATAATAGCCTCACTGGTTTCTGTAACTCCAGTCACTATATCAACATCAGTTGATTGAGCTTCTATAATAGCATCAGGAATTTCTTCAAATGCCGGGTCAGCAAATCCATCAGTTTCATTATGCTCAATAATATTTATTGCCAGGATTTCGTCACCAGGACCTAATTCAACCTCGACTATTATATCGCCACCATAACCTTCTGCAACTCCCTCTACAATTCTTGTTTCCTCTTCAGCTTCTTCCGGCTCTTCATCAACATCTTCAGCTTCACCTAATTCTATTCCTTCATCTTCAAGAGCATTAGCTACTGCTACCATGATTGCTTCACTGGTTTCTGTTACACCAGTTACTATATCTACATCTGTTGATTGGGCTTCTATAATAGCAGCAGGAATCTCTTCTAATGCTTCATCAGCAAAATCATCAGTCTCATTATGCTCAATAATATTAATCGCAATTATCTTATTATCGGCATCCAACTCAACTTCAACTACTAAATCTCCACCATAGCCCTCTGCTACACCTTCTATAACCCTTGATTCCTCTTCAGGTTCTTCAGCAGGCTCTTCATCTTCAACAGCATCAGGATCAAATCCTGCCTCTTCTAAGGCCTTTGAGACAGCTTCCATAATAGCCTCACTTGTAACTGTAACACCTGAAACAATATCAACATCTGTACTCTGGCTATCAACTATAGCTGCAGGTACATCTTCAATTGCAGGATCTGCTAGCCCACCAGTCTCACTGTGCTCTGTAACTCTAACAGCTATTATTTGATTATCAGCGATCTCAACTTCTACAGTTAATTCTCCACCATAACCTTCAGCAGAAGCAGTAAATATCTCACCTTCTTCATCTACCTCTTCAACCTCAGCTACCTCTTCATCAGGGTCTCCTGGAGATACAGCCCCATATTCAACACCTTCAATAACAAAGATAAATACGAAGGCAAAGATCAAAACTGCTGTAAAGAAGACAGCTGATTTCATATTTTTTTCAAACATTAAAGTTCACCTCCAACAATTTTATTTTGATTTTACCTTATCTTCTTTATAAAAGAAATCTGGTATTTTAATTCTTCCAGGACAGACAAAGGAGCAAAGACCACAATTGATACAATCATCAGGTGATAAACCTTTATATAACTCAGGCTGGTCATAAGCAACAGCCTCCATTATTAATACAGGATATAGATCATTTGGGCAGGCTTCTACACAATAACCACATCTGATACAATCTTTAGGTTCTCCTGAGTAAGAAGCGGTTTTTCTAGTTTCAGTCTGCTCATTTTCATCAGAATCATAAGTTAAATATTTTAATAATGGTAATTTCTTATGTTTCCCACTCACATCACCATATATTTTACGAAATTTTTCCGGGCTTAAACCCATTAATCCATATCTATAACCTAACTCCTGAAGTTCGCAATCACCAGCAGTATCACACATTACACAATCACACTCATGCCTACTTAACATGAGATCTAAAAGATTCGTTCTATGCCTCTCAATATCTGGATCAAATGCAGTAATATTCATATCTTTTTCGACTGTTAAAGTACATGCTGGTACAAGACCATCCTTATCATTAACCTTAACAACACATAGCCTACAACTAGCAGTAAAGGTTAATCTGGGATGATAACAGAGTCCAGGTATATCAATATCATTCTCCCACGCAACTTTTAGAAGATTTTCTCCTTCAGCTGCATATATATTTTTCCCATCTATTATTAAATTAACCATATTCTTTTCAGCCATTTATATTCCTCCTTTCATTTTCACTATTTATCTTCCTGACCAGGAATAATCTCTATAGCGTCAAATGGGCATTCTTCAATACATGTTCCACAACAGATACATATATCATTATCAATAATATATGGATCGCCTCCTGGTTCACCAGAAATAGCATCAACTGGACATGCCTTCCGGCAACGATCACAGGATTTACAGGCTTCATCCTGAACTTCATAATAGATTAAATCAGCACAGACACCTGCCGGACAGGCTTTATCATGTATATGAGCCCTGTATTCATCTTCAAAATATTCAAGAGTTGAAAGAACAGGATTTGGAGATGAATCGCCTAAACCACATAAAGCAGTGCTTTTAATTGTTTCAGCAATACTTCTTAAATTAGCAATATCGCCATCTGTGCCTTCACCTTTAGTGATTTTTTCTAATATTTTATACATTTCAGGCACACCGTCTCTACATGGCAAACATTTTCCGCAAGATTCATCTTTCAAAAAGTCTAGGAAAAACTTAGCTACATCTACCATGCAGGTATCTTCATCCATTACAACCATTCCACCAGAGCCCATCATTGATCCAGCTTTATATAATTCATCAAAATCTACAGGAAGATCGAATAAATCTTCAGGTATACAACCACCAGATGGACCTCCTGTCTGAATAGCTTTAACTTTTTTACCATTAGGAATACCTCCTCCAATATCAAATACAATTTCACGGAGTGTTATCCCCATTGGAACCTCAATCAAACCAGTATTTTTTACTTTACCTACTAATGAGAAAATTTTGCAACCTGTACTATTTTCAGTACCTATAGATTTAAACCAATCTGCACCATTCTGAATAATCAAAGGAACATTACCAAAAGTTTCAACATTATTTAAAACGGTTGGCTTTCCAAACAAACCTTTTTGTACTGATCTTGGAGGTGTCTGTCTGGGCATAGGCCTTTTCCCCTCTATGGAATACATTAAAGCTGTAGACTCACCAGCTACAAAGGCTCCTGCTCCTTCGACTACCTCTAAATCAAAGTCAAAACCAGACCCCATAATATTTTCACCTAAAAGACCATATTTTTCGGCTACTTCTATTGCATGCTTGGTATGCTTAACTGCTAATGGATACTCAGCTCTAACATAAATATACCCCTTATTACATCCAATAGCATAAGCTGCTATAACCATTCCTTCAATAACAAGATGAGGATTGCCTTCTAAAATACTTCTATCCATATATGCTCCTGGATCACCTTCATCAGCATTACATGCTAGATACTTTGGTTCAGCTTCTTCTATCCGGCAATACTTCCACTTCTTACCTGCCGGGAAGCCTGCTCCACCTCGTCCTCTTAAGTTAGCCTCAATTGTTTCATCAATAACTTCATCTGGACTCATTTCATAAAGTACTTTAGCAAGACCGGAATAACCATCAACATTAAAGTAATCATCAATTGAAGTCGGTTCTATAAAACCATTATTCTTAAATACAAGTCTTTTCTGATGTTTATAGAAAGGAATATCTTCTTCTCTTGTAATCTTTTCAGAAGTCGATGGTTCAATATAAAGCAAATCTTCAATAATCCCATCTTGTTCTATTGTTTCATCAAGTATTTTGGAAATATCTTCAGGTTCTATTTTAACGTAAAAGACACCTTTAGGCCTAATTACCATTAAAGGTCCCTGTTCGCAGAAACCCTGACATCCAGTTACTTTTACGCCAATTCTATCTTCTAAACCTCTTTCTTTAATCCCGGCTTTTAATGCATCTATAACTTTCTGACATCCTGAACCCTGACAACCGGTACCACCGCAGATTGTAATAAAAAGGTCTTTACTCTTTGCTGCCTTTTTAGCTTTATCCTGGAATTTCTTTAAAGTTTCCGGGGAATCAATTTTCTTCATTTTATCCCTCC
>SLSL01000270.1 GCA_007130465.1 Halanaerobiaceae bacterium
TCCACTAAGGTATAATCTACGAATATAAACTCGACCTTCTTTTATAATTTGACTTTTTATAAGTTTTATCCCCCTCAATATCCATTACATCTGCTGCAATTTCTTCCCCAAGATTAAAAACAAAAAGCATCATACTAAAAATTAAAGTCGCTATATTCCAGGGATTACCAACCACTATGCTTCCAAGAATAATTGTAATTGCAACTGAAGAGCTAACAAATAAATTACCCAATAAACCTTTTTCTTTAAACTTCCAATTATACAAGAAACCTATCATCCAAAAAATAATATATAACAATACAGCCATTTTATTAAACCTTTTATCTTTTTATAATTGAGCATGATATTCATCCTTTTTAATACTATTCGTTTCTTATATTATATCATCACTTTTTTGAAATAACATTCACATCAAATAAGATCTATTATAATCTTATCTGAAGGAATTAAAGTAAAATAATAAATTTATTAAAAATCATAAAAATTTGCTGGATTTTCTGTAATCATCTTATCTATTATATTTTCAGACATTCCATAGTTATAGCAGTATGGGATGAATTTAGTAAAAAAGCTGACACAAGATTGAGGATTATTATGTTCAACAGCCTGTTCATAAAAATCATAATCCTGTGATAGCAATACTTTATCTTCAAAACCCAGTTTAATAGCTTTACTTATAAGTTCAAAGTTTTTTTCATAAGTCCCTTCTCTTATCATATCAAAACCTATCCAAATGCCTTTATCAACTCCATAGTTTATTGCATCAAAATCTCCTTCTTTACTAGCATGAGCCCACAAAAATTTCGAAAGATCTAAATTTTCTTCTTCTAATAAATCAATAACACTATAAAGCATTTCAGCCTCTAAAATATGACAGTGGATGGGCATTGCAGTTTCTTTGCTTGCCATTACTGCAGCGCGTACCATCTCTTGATCTACTGTAGAAAAATCACCCCGGTCAAGTAATAACTTGATATAACCTGGTTTAATATTTATACCATCAATAGTATCCAATCCTTCTTGAAAATCTTTTATCCATTGAAAAGCCAGTTCTTTTGCAAAATTATTAGAATGTATCCGCTGGGTATATTTAGATAAATTCCATCCAGTACAGGGTATAATATTTACCCCTGATTCCAGTGATAGTTTTCTAAGCAACTTTATATTCTGGCCCCCAATAGGAGGCGATGTTTCAACTATTGTTCTGCATGAGTTGGCATAAAGATCTTTTAAAACTGGAATTAATAATTCAAAATTAATGTTAGTTTTTTCATCATCATAATCTCTGTCAAAGTATAACTTATGAGCATAACTACTATCTGTTTCCCACTTAAAATGTTCATGGGAAAGTGTTATACCCATCTTATCTTTCTCAATTGGACCGTTAACTGTATAAATCATTTTAATAAATTCCCCCTAAAAATTGATTTGACTTTAACGGAGACATTCCTTAATGCAATTTATCCTTTTTGTGAATTATCAAGAGCAACTACATCAAATCCTTTTTGAGCAAAAGCGATAGCATGTCTTCCGATTCCACAGCCTAAATCTAATACTTTTGATTAAATATCAGGATCAAAACTATTCATTAATTTCAATACAGATTCATCTGATTTTCTCCAGTATTCTCATTCCTACTCTTCTCCCCAATATAAATCCCGGTCTGATTTATTCATTTTTCCTTCTTTCAACTTGTTAATTAATCTCTATTAATATGTCAGATAATAACTCAAGTGTAAAGTCTCAATAATTTTTCTGCAACAAATTTTTACAATAGATGTTTTATTCTTGATTTATGGTTTTCATATAATTCTTCTAATTTTGATACAATCGTATTAAGCTCAGAGCAAGAATTAATTCTAAAAGTCGAAAACCAGATCCATAATATTCATTTCTGCCCAGTTCTTTGCCTCCAGTTGTTCTAAAATCGTTTTAACTTCGCCATAATAGGCCCCTTTTCAGGTTCTTTAACGACCAGCATGGCGGTAATATCTTTAGAAGGAAGATCAGTCTCATCTTCATAATCAGTTCTAATCTCAACCCCAGATTCCCGGCAAACTTTTAAAACCGTCTCCCAGGCTTCAGGAAATGTTTGGCCTTCGATCAGTTTATATTACACTTTACACTCTCTTAAATCTTTAATCTAATTACATTCCAGGATAAACTGGATATACTTGAAATAACCCTGTTATCACTGACCTTTGTATCTCCAGCACTATGAGGACTAACATTATCAGGGTTTTCTGCTGTATTCTTAGCTTTAATATTATCATGTTCTAATACTAAATGCTCAATTAAATCTAAATCACCATAACCATCAATTTTACAATCCAGTTCCAGAGAATAATCTCTACTTCTATTAACAGCAAAAATAGTTAACTCTCCATCTGAGCCATTTTCTACTGCAACTGCTTCCAGGCAGGGTACATCGCCAAAACTTTCTGTATTATACTCAGGTGAAGAAATTCTGGTCTGTAAAACCACTCCATTTCCAAATTTAGAAGCATGAAAAAAGGGGTGATAAATGGTCTGTTTCCAGGCACCGCCTAGAGTCTCTGTCATTACTGGTGCTATTACATTAACAAGTTGTGCCAGGCAGGCAATCTTAACTCTATCGGCATGTTTTAATAACGTTATTAACATTAAGCCAACAACTAATGCATCTTCAAAAGTATAAACATCTTCAAGCAATGGAGGAGCAACCTGCCATGGTTCTATTTCTTCATCAGATTCCTTTGAATGATACCAGACATTCCATTCATCAAAGGATAAATGTATTTCTTTATTACTACCTTTTTCCTCTTTTACAGAATCGCACACAGTGACAACAGTTTCAATAAAATCATTAATTCCTTCAGTCTGAGCCAGGTATTCTTCCAGGTTATCAGCTTCATTATCAAAATATTGGTGGAGAGAGATATAATCAATATTTTCATAGGTATGTTCTAAAACTGTCTGCTCCCATTCTGGAAATGTCGGCATACCTCTACCAGAACTGCCACAGACCACTAACTCTATTGAAGGGTCAACGGCTTTCATTAATTTTGCAGTTTCATTTGCCAGTTTTCCATACTCTTCTGCAGTTTTATGGCCAATCTGCCAGGGGCCATCCATCTCATTCCCCAAACACCATAGCTTTATCTTATGTGGCTCTGGATATCCATGCTCTCTTCTTAAATCACTGTAATATGTCCCTCCAGGATGATTACAGTATTCCAAAAGGTTTCTGGCAGCATCCATCCCTCTGGTGCCAAGATTAACTGCCATCATCGGTTTAGAATTGATTTTTTCTGTCCATTCCATAAATTCATTAATTCCAAATTTATTAGTTTCAACAGATTTCCATGCCAGTTCTAACCTGTTTGGCCTATCTTCGGTTGGACCAACCCCGTCTTCCCAGTTGTAACCTGAAACAAAATTCCCTCCAGGATATCTGATTACTGGAATATTAAGTTGATCAACCAATTCTATAACATCTCTTCTAAATCCATTTCCATCGGCTTCAGGGTGCTCAGGTTCATAAATACCGGTATATATTGCCCGTCCTAAATGCTCTAAAAATCCTCCAAATATCCGGTCATCTACTTCTGCAAGTTTTAAATCTTTATCCAGTTTAATTGTTGCTTTTTCAGCCAATATTCCCACCCCTATAAATTTTATCTATTCTTCACTTAAAAAATTTTAAATATCTAACTTTATCTAATTCTTTGCCGCCGATTGTAATAATATCTGATCTACCCTCTTTAAGATAATCATGTTTTTCATAGAATTTTCTTGCCTGATAATTATGCTTTAATACCCAGAGGGCTATTGATTTATAACCTCTGGACTTCAA
>SLSL01000244.1 GCA_007130465.1 Halanaerobiaceae bacterium
GATGGCCTTATATGCTGCCTTTATTTCGATAGTGGTTAAGGAGTTGATGTATCGATATACGATAAAGGCCGGTGAGGAGACTGATAATCAGGCTTTAAAGGCTGATGCCTGGCATCATAGGAGTGATGCTTTTTCTTCAATCGCTGCCCTGATTGGAATTGCTGCTGCCAGACTGGGTTTCTGGTTTTTAGATCCGGTGGCCGGTATTGTTGTTGCTGTCATGGTTTTTAAAGTTGGTTATGAAATCCTGGAAGAGGGTTTTATTACATTATTAGGCAAAGCCCCTGCTGGAAAAAAGATTCAGGAAATTAAAGAGCAGATTATTGAAGTTGATGGAGTCGAAGAAATATTGGATGTAAAAGGCCGGTATAATGGACCGGTATTGTATTTAGATATTAAAATAGCAGTTCCACCTGCTTTAACTGTTGAGGAGGGCCATGAAATTGCAGCCAGGGTTAAATCCATGCTGCTGGAGAAATATGTTGAAGCTGAAGAGGTTTTGGTCCAT
Source organism: Halanaerobiaceae bacterium (assembly GCA_007130465.1). Lineage (GTDB taxonomy): Bacteria > Bacillota > Halanaerobiia > Halanaerobiales > Halarsenatibacteraceae > Halonatronomonas. The sequence continues at coordinate 509 of SLSL01000244.1, forward strand.
GTTGATCCGGCTGATAATAATGGAAAAGGGGTTGATAATGATGGCTAAAGAATTGATTCAACTGCTGGGGCAGAGGCCGGCAATGACCGGGAGTGGTATATATCTTCAGGCTCTTTATAATGCTGCCTCTCAGGCCGGTTATAAACAGGCTATTATTGCTGCAGCGCTTGCAGGTAGCCCTTATCAGGATCTGGATGGGATTGCCAGGGATGATTTTTACCCGGTGATTTTTAATTCTAAAAAGCTGCCATTTGATCCCTTTGGTATGAGTGATAATATGCCTTATCCTAGCAGCCAGTATAAGGATATGAGTGATGATCAGAAAGAGAAATTTTTAGATGGTTATTTTTCCAGGTTGGAAGAGGTTTTAGGCCGTTTCGATGATCCTATAATTTTAACTCATCATCTCTGGTTATTATCTGCTGGAGTGTCTGAAAAGTTTCAGGATTTAAAGGTTATGGGGATCTGTCATGGGACTGGGATTCGCCAGCTTATGCAGAATCCTGGTTTTGCTGTTGAGGTTAAAGAGGGATTGAGTTATATTGATCAGGTTTTTGCATTAAATGATGTGCAGAAAAAGATGATAACCGAGCATTATTCAATTAGGCCTGAAAATATCAAGGTTACTGGCTTAGGCTATAATAGCCAGTATTTTTCTTTGCCGACTGAGCAGGAGATTTTAGAGAAGAAGGGTAAAGAGAAACCGGAATTGATTTATGTCGGTAAGTTGAGTCATTCTAAAGGTGTTCTTTCGCTGATTAGGGCTTTTGAGATGGTCGATGGGACTAATTTGAAGGTGACATTCATTGGTTCAGGCCAGGGGGCTGAAGCCCAGGAGATTAAGGCTAAGGCTAATAAATTAAAACATGAAGTTGAATTTACCGGTCAGATTGGTCAGGCTGAGGTTGCTGAAAGAATGAGATTGGCTGACCTATTATGTCTGCCATCGTTTTATGAAGGTTTTGCCCTGGTAATACTGGAAGCCCTGGCTTCAGGCCTGCGGGTTGTTAGCAGTGATCTGCCTGGGGTGAGGGATAAAATACCTGGTTATATTAAAGAGGCAGGGACGATTAATTTTGTTGAGCTGCCAGAGCTTAAAGATGTTGATAAACCGGTGGAGTCAGATTTGCCTGGTTATGAAGAGGGGCTGGCAGATGCAATTAGGGAACAGCTTGGAAAGATTAAAAAGCTGGATTTTTTAAGGTGTTTGAAATATAAAGAAGCTGTTCAGTCTTTAAACTGGAAGTCGGTCTTTGAAATGATAGAAGCTGAATTTTAAAGTTTACTTGATTTTCTATAATTTTATTTTATATTATCTATAAAAATTGTTGACTTATCTTTTTTAATTAGTTATAATAGCACCAGTTGTGTTTAGAAATTGATGACTGGTGGTGAAGTGATGCTATTTGATACTCATATCCATGAGAACTTATTTTCAGGTGATAGCCATTTAAGTCCTGACCAGGTTTTAGAAGAGGCTGTTGCAGCAGGGCTGGATGGGATCTGTATTACAGATCATGAGAGTAAAGGCTTTAAAGCTTATGTTGATGAATATGAAGATATTTATGGTTTGAAAATTATAGTTGGTGCTGAGGTTCTTACCAGGCAGGGAGATATTCTGGTTTTTGGATTTGATGATTTACCGGATAGAGTTATTCCTGCAAATATTCTTTTGGCTGAAGTTGAAAGAGCTGGAGGGATTGCGATTGCAGCTCATCCCTTTAGAAATAATTATAGAGGTATTGGTGATAACATAGATCATTTGGCTGATTTGCTTCATGGGGTTGAGGGTTTAAATGGCTCAACCAGTGATAGAAACAATTATCGGGCCATGGAGTCGGCAAATTATAATAACCTGCCGATGTTTGGTGGCAGTGATGCCCATAGGCCTGGGCGGATTGGCAAATATATTACTGAGATTGAGGCAGTAGTTAATAATGAGGAAGATTTTATTAAGGCAGTTAGATTGGGGCGTGTAAGACCGTTGTATAAAGATCAAGGACGTTATTTACCGATAAAACCTCTAAAAGAGGCAGAAGCAGTTTAATTATAAGTATTATTGGATGCAAAATAAACTGCTTGCATTTAATAGAGAGCTGTGATAAAATTTATTACGGTGAATCTAAGAAAACTTTTATTTAGGGGATGATCTATTATTTACTCGCTAATATTTATAGGACTTTTATTTGCTTTAGCAGGGCTTTTATTATACAAAAATGAGATAAAGATTTATAAGACTAATGATGATTTAATTAAAAATAAGCTTTATAATTTTCAGATACAGTTAGGTTTATTGACATTAGCTTTTGGAATGGCTACATTTTTCTTGCCTTTGTTTTATTCTTTCTTTGGAACACTGGCATTAACAGTTTATTTTATAGCTATTTCTTTTGGAATAGTAAGGCTTTTGCTAAAGAATAGGAATCTATTGGTCTCGATGATTAATAAAGAAATATCAGGTTTGAATTAGCTTAGCGGGATTATTCCATAATTAAACTGTGTTCAGACCGTAATTAAACCGAATTTGAACCGAAGTTAGACCGAAGATTGCCCGAATTAATCCAATAGGAAAATAGAATAAATTAAATAGAATTTAATTGTCTCGACTGGGAGTAATTCTGGTTGAGACTTTTTTTATTTTATTAATGAATTATAAAAGCAGGAATATCAATTGAAAACTAGAATTAATATGTTAGTAGAAATAAATGTAATGGTGAATTTAAGAAATAACTGGAGTGGTGAGTTTTAAAATGAAATGCTTAAATAGATTATTTTTTATTGTTGTTGTAATCATGCTGGTTGGCCTGCTAGCTATGCCTGGATTAGCTATTGACGATCTTTCTGGAGATGAATCAGGTGCTGAAGGGGCTGAACAATTTGGACAGCAGGTTGCTCCTGAAGTTGAAGAGGAATATTTGCGGGGAAGAATTGTTGATCTGACCACTGAGGAGAATCCAGACGAGTATTTGAGTTTGAGGCAGATGCTTAAAGTTGAGGTGACTTCTGGAGAGTTTTCTGGCGAGATTATTACTGCGGAGCATGCTGTTATGGAGAATAATATTTATGGTGATGAGCGGCTTGAAGAGGGGCAGCGGATAATTCTTCAGGCTTATACCGGTGATGGCGAGATAGTTGAGGCTTATTTTCATGATCTGGCCAGGGAACGGGGATTAATCTATTTAGGGATTATTACTCTGCTTGTATTGATTATTGTGGCCAGAAAACAGGGACTTAAGACTATTTTAACTCTGATTTTAACTTTAGGTATCATTTTCTTTTATCTGATCCCGGCACTGGCTGAAGGGGCGGC
>SLSL01000247.1 GCA_007130465.1 Halanaerobiaceae bacterium
GCCACTGAGGCTGCAGAATTTGTAAAAAACATTGATTTTAAGCCATCTGACTTAGCTTTTGATGAATCGATGGAAAAATAGTGTTCTGGAGGGTGTAAATTGGGAGAGAAATTGCTGTCAGTTGAAAATATTTCTAAAGATTTTGGGCCGGTTCGTGTTCTCTTTGGAATAGATTTTGCTGTTTACCCTGGCGAGGTTCATGCTTTGATAGGGGAGAATGGAGCTGGCAAATCAACGCTGGTCAAGATAATTTCTGGTTATCACCAACAAACTGAAGGCAATATATACCTGGAAGGTGAAGAAGTACATTTCTCTGATATTGCTGAAGGAGAAGATCAGGGAATAGTTATGATTCACCAGGAATTAAATCTAGCACCAGATTTAACAGTTGAAGAAAATATATTTTTAGGCCAGGAAAAGAAGAAGGGTTGGCTTTTAGATAAGCAGCAGATGATTGCTGATGTTAAAAGCATATTAAAGGAATTGAATTGTGATGTTTCTCCGAACCAAAGAATCAAAGGGCTGAGCATTTCAAATCAGCAGATGGTGGAAATCGCTAAAGCTGTTAGGAAGGAAGCTAAAGTTATTATTATGGATGAACCGACTTCTTCTCTGACCAGTGAAGAAGTAAAAGTCCTTTTTGAGCTAATTAGAAAACTGCAAGAAGAAAATGTTGGGATTATATTTATCTCTCATAAGCTTGATGAGGTTAAAGAGATAGCAGATAGAGTCACAATTCTTCGAGATGGTGAGCATGTCAGAACTGGATCAGTTGAAAATTTTTCTGAGGATCAGATGGCCAATTTGATGGTTGGTAGAGAACTTAAAGATATGTATCCAGAAAAGCCTGTTTTTGAAAAAGAAGAAGTGGCTCTGGAGGTTAAGAATTTATCAGTTCCTGACTATGTTGAATCTGCCAGTTTTAAACTTCAAAAAAATGAGATTCTAGGATTTGCCGGCCTTGTTGGTGCTGGGCGCACTGAACTGATGGAGGGTTTGGTTGGGCTTAAAAAAAGAACAAGCGGTGAAATCCATAAATATGGAGAAAAGATAGAAATTAATAATTATATAGATGCCGTGAAAAACAATATTGCTTATTTATCAGAAGATAGAAAAGGGAAGACTCTGCTCACAAATAAAAAACTGACTATTAATTTAACATTACTTGCCTTAGAAAAATTTGCAAAACCTTTTATTGATAATGAAAGAGAGTTAGAGGCATATATTGGTGCTGCAGAGAAGTTTGAGATCCAGGCTCCTAATTATAATGTAACAGCTGATAAGTTGAGTGGTGGAAATCAACAAAAATTAGGAGTTGCAAAATTGATGGAAATTGAACCAGAAATTATCATTTTTGATGAACCAACTCGTGGAATAGATGTAGGTACTAAACAACAAATGTATGATTTTATTAAGAATCTTGTAACCGAAGAAGACAAATCATGCATAGTAGTATCCTCAGAACTTCAGGAAATCATCGGTCTCTGCACCAGGGTTGTAGTTATGTGCAACGGCAGAGTGGCTGGCATTGTTTCTGGCGAGGATATTAATGAGGAGACTATAATGCAGTATGCAACCGGTCTGAAGGGGGTCATTTGATGAACTTAAAGCAGAAATTAGGACTGGAAAACTTTAAATTTGATCTGAATTTATTAAAAAATCTCGGCCCATTGCTGGCCCTCGTCTTCTTGTTTATCCTGGCAACCGCGATTAATCCGGCATTTATATCGGCTGGTAATCTAAGAAATGTTTTTGCTCGTACTGCTTTTATTGGGATTATAGCAGTTGGGGCAACATTTGTAATTGTTGCCGGAGGCATAGATCTCTCGGTAGGTTCTATGGCTGCCTTCATTTCTGGTGTTATGATTATTGTTATGAACGCCGCTGCTGCTCGGTTCGGGGTTGGAGCGACTACCGTTATAATAGGTATGGTTACGTCTATAGTTGTGGGTTTTGCTGCAGGTGCATTTAATGGACTTTTTATAACCAAAGGCAAGATAGAACCTTTTATTATAACTTTAGGTACGATGGGAATATTTCGCTCACTGGTCACTTATCTGGCTGATGGGGGTACTTTATCTCTGGATTTTGGAGTTAGGGCAACCTATCGTCCTGTTTATTATCGCATAATACTTGGTGTACCCTTACCTGTGATTGTCTTTGCCATTATCGCTCTTATTGCTACAATTATCCTTAACAAGACAAAATTTGGTCGCTATTGTACTGCCATAGGTTCTAATTATGAGGTAGCTAAGTACTCAGCTATCAATGTTCCTCGGATTCGAACAATGACTTTTATCTTGCAGGGTCTTTGTGTGGCCATTGCAACCATTTTGTATGTACCTCGGCTAGGTGCAGCTTCATCTTCTACAGGTTTGATGTGGGAACTAGAAGCGATAGCCGCTGTAATAATTGGCGGTACGGCTCTTAAAGGGGGCTATGGTAGGATTTGGGGTACAATAGTTGGGGCAATTATTTTGACTCTGATAGGTAATATTCTTAATCTTACTGATATGGTCAGTCCTTATCTTAATGGTACTGTTCAGGGCTTGATTATCATAGGTGCAGTTATGCTGCAGAGAAGTAATAAAGAGTAACTTGATTGAAGGGGGTGAGTATTGGCATTAAAATTACTGCTTACTGGAGCTCGGTCCTATTGATGGTCTAAGCAAAAAAATAAAGGGGGATTATTAAAAATGAAAAAGTTAGCCCTAGGAATTTTGATTTTTTCTGTTGTGATAGCGCTTGGTTTTTCTGGAGGAACTGTTCTGGCTGAAGAAGAAATTACTATTGGTGTTTCTATCCCAGCTGCAACTCACGGCTGGACTGGTGGCGTAAACTACTGGGCAGATAGAACTGTTGAGAAACTTGATGCTGAAAATCCTCATATTAATTTTGTTTTAACAACTGCTGATGGACCTGAAGAGCAGATTAATGACCTTGAAGATCTCCATGCTATTCATGACATTGATGTGCTGGTAATTCTTCCTTTTGAGTCTGATCCTTTAACTGAACCAGTAAGATTTTTGAAAGAACAGGGAGTCTTTATTACTGTTGTAGACAGAGGTTTAGCTGATGAAGATATTCAGGACATTTATGTAGCCGGAGACAACCCTGGTATGGGAAGAGTTTCTGCTGAATATCTTATCGATAGACTTGATGGCTCTGGAGATATAGTTATTCTTCGTGGTATACCGACAGTTATCGATGATATGAGATTTGATGCTTTTATGGAAGAAATAGAAGGTACTGATATTAATGTTCTTGATTGGGAATATGCTTACTGGAACCGGGATGATGGTTATGAGGTTATGCAAGATTTCCTAACAAGATTTGATAATATCGATGCGGTCTGGTCTCAGGATGATGATATCTCACTTGGTGTAATTGAGGCTATCCAGGAAGTTGACCGTCAGGATGAAATGTTTGTAGTTGGTGGCGCAGGTATGGTAGAGATAATAGAGAGAATTATGGAAGGTGATGAACTGACTCCTGTTACAGTAACTTACCCTCCAGATATGATCTCTGCCGGATTAGAAATTACAGTGACTCATCTCAACGCTGAAGCTCCTATATTAGGCGAGTTTATTATTTCTGCTGAGCTTATAACTCAAGAAAATGCTGAAATGTATTATTATCCTGAATCACCATTCTAAAAATTGAATAGATAAGTGATTAATTCAGGAGAAAGATCCAATTATATCGCTTAAAATAAAGCCTATAGCCAATTGGCTATAGGCTTTAAAATTAATCTAAAAGGATTTAGAATTTTGCTTAGATTATAGAAAAAACATATTGTTAAGGGAGGTAAGAGAA
>SLSL01000099.1 GCA_007130465.1 Halanaerobiaceae bacterium
TACTGCTGTCTGTTTCTTTTGATGTTTATAGTAGGGACAGATTAATAAATTTTGTCGGTAATAACCAGAAGTTTATTGATAATGTTATTTTAGATTCCAGTTCTTTTACTATAGTTCCTTCAGATCAGATTACTTTTGAGGATTCAAATAATTCATTTCTATTAGAAAGTGGCCGAAAATATTTTATTGAAATTATTGAGAATGAAATAGATGAAAGCTTTTTGACTATTCAGGTGATAGCACTGTCTGATCAGGCTGAAACAGAAGCTATTAAGGAGAACCTGGAGAACTATGGTTTTAAAGATAATAGAATAGTATTTGAAGATGATTTATATAAACTGCAGTCTGGAAAATTCGAATCAAGAGGAGAAGCTGAAGAATATAGGGAAAGTCTGGCAGATGCTGGCTTTGATGGTTGGATAGTAGGTGATATTAGTGAATTATCTGAACTTTTAATTAGAGATGATTCTGGTGATATAATTTATCAGGGTTCAGGCTTCAATTTGAGCGATGCAGAATTTTACTTAGATGATACCTGGCTTTATGGTGATTTTATATTTGGCCAGGATGCTGATAATATTAAGCTTGAGTTTATTATCCCAATAGATAAGGCTGTTGCTGGGAATATTGCCAGTCTTGAAAATAGTTATAATAGAGAATTTAATGATGATGAATTAGAATTGCTCTCAGTATTTTTAAGAACTAATTTATATGGGAATATAGATGGAATCTATGATAGTATTATAGATGACGAGATTAATTTTAATCGGCCAGATTCAAGGATAATTGATTCTGTTATGGCAACTAAGGATAACTATATTTTCTATGATGGGAATATAGATTATCAGGAAGATTTTTATCCTACAGGATATCTAAGGACTCTCTTTAACTGGTTTGCAGGAGGTTTTAGTAAAGATGTTGTTGTAAGTGATTATAATCCTGAAGCAGAAATATTAAATATTATGGATTATTCAAGTATTGAAACTATTGTTGATGCTAGAGTCCAGAGGGGACTTAATTATCGAAATTTAAGAGAAGAGACTTTAAAAGGCAGTCGAAGCATTACAGTTTTGGAACTTGATTTGAATAGACCCCAATTTGAAGTTAGGCCATTTCTTGCAAATGGTTCTGTATCAGGTTTAGAAGATTTAGTTGAAATAGGCAGGAATAATCAAGCACTTGCCGGGATTAATGGTGGTTTTTATGAATATTCTGGCAGGCCTTTAGGTATTTACATGGAAGATGGTAATATTGTTACTGGAAAAGTCAGAGATTTAGTAAGAGCAACATTATTGATTGACGAATATGGTAATATTGATATGGGAGTCCATGATTGGAATGGGAATTTAAGCCTGGAAGATGGTAGAGATGTAATGGTTTCCGGTGCCAATCAGGTTCCAGAAGATGGCCAGGCAGTTATCATTAATAAATATTTTGGAGAAAAAGCTCCTCAGTTAAGAGAGGGGGCAGTTGAATTGGTCGTTAATGGAGATGGTAAAATCTTTGGTATTAATAGAAGTCATTTTCTCGCTCCAAGCCAGATTCCAGATGATGGCTATATAATTCAGGCTACAGGAAGCAAGGGGAATATTTTAGGAGGGCTGAGAACTGGAGAAACTATATCCTTCGAGAATAGATTCTTCCCAGAGCCAGAGCTTGAAGGAGATGTAGTCCACGCTTTAGGTGCCGGGCCTAATTTAGTCGATGACGGAAATGTTAATATCACTTCTTATAGAGAGGGTTTTCAACAGGATGTCGTTTATGGAAATGCTCCTAGATCGGCTGTCGGGATTACTGCTGATAACGAACTACTTCTTGTTACAATCGATGGTAGACAGCCAGAAAGAAGCATTGGGATGACTTTAGAAGAGCTTGCTGAATTTATGATTGATCTTGGAGCAATAAAGGCAATGAATCTCGATGGAGGGGCCTCAGCCAGGATGATGGTAAGGGGATTTACAATGAATGTGCCAAGTTCTGAAAGAAATATTGGAAATGCCCTCTTAATTTTGTCAAATATGTGATAAAATATATAATAGGAGGTAATTATGAAAAAGATATCAGCTGTTTTAGCAATTCTATTATTTTTAGTAATGATTTTTTCAGCATCAGTTGATGCCTGGAACCCTAGATTGGATAATGCCCATTATATGGTTCGAGGTTCGACTACTAATATTGAATCGCTTCAGTTTAAATTAGGTTTTGGTTTTGATAGATTTAATTCATTTGATGCTCTTTTTGCTTACAATGGTGATAGCTTTGATCTACAAGGAACCTGGTTGCTTAATTTCACTGGAGATCTGGAAATAGACATGAATTTGAGATTAAATGCTTCTACTGAACTTGCTGAGAGGAGAATTAGGCCAGCCATAGGTGTCGGTGGAGAGTTTCCAATTGGAGATAGAAATTATAGTTTTTGGAGTATTGATTATTTCTTTAATGTCCCTAGTAATAATCTGGTTTATGAAGCAGGAATCGGTTTTCCAATTACTAGTAATAGTGATCTGACTCTGGGAGTTGGCAATTCATACTGGAATCGAGATTCTAATACTGTCGGGATAGGATTAAAGGTAGGTTTTTAATTTGAGTTTACTGGAATCATTTGAGAGATTATTAAAAGGAAAGACGCTGGTTATCGGGGATCTGATAATTGATGAGTTTTTATTTGGTAATCCTTCTCGGATTTCCCGGGAGGCTCCAGTTTTAATTCTTGAAGAAAAAAATAGAGAATTTAGACCAGGTGGAGCGGCGAATGCTGCTTACAATATTGCCAGTATTTCCAGGCAGACTAAGTTACTGGCTATTTCAGGGAAGTCAAAAAGCTGGGAGAATCTTTCCAGTTTGCTGGCTAATAGGGGGGTTGATATATCGGATATATTATTAGAAGGAACTAACAATAATTTGAAGACGAGAGTGATTGCAGGTAGTAATCAGGTTGTTGATCAACAGATTGTAAGGATCGATAAAAAGTATAATTCAGAGATCAAAGAAGAATTCAGGGATGAGATTTTCAATAGATTTTCAACATACTTGCCTGAAGTAGGCGCCCTTTTGCTTTCTGATTATGGTTATGGGCTTTTAAATCAAAGTTTAATTGAAAGAATTATTGAGAAAGCATCGGCTTTTGATATTCCTGTTGTTGTTGATAGTAGAAATCAGCTCAGAAAATTTAAAAATGCTACAATTGCAACCCCTAATTTAGAAGAAGCTTCTCAATTCTGGGGTTCTCCTATTAGAACTGAAAATGATCTTGAAGAGGCAGGGAATTATATCTTAAAAGAGTTAAATAGCAGGTATCTCTTGATTACAAGAGGTGCGGAGGGTATGACTTTATTTGATCAGGATGGTTTTAGGACTGTTCCAGTAGCGAATAGAGTAGAGGTATTTGATGTAACTGGGGCTGGCGATACAGTTTCTGCTGTTATTACACTGGCACTTGCAGCAGATATACCAATTCTTGATGGAGTTAAATTGGCTAATTATGCAGCCGGTGAAGTTGTTAAAAAGCCTGGAGTAGCTTCAGTAAGCCCTGAAGAAATTAAAGAGGCTATAAGTTATGAATAACAAAATTTTATCTTTAGAAGATTTAAGATTAAAAGTTGAAGCATTAAAGCCGGAAAATAAAATTACTCTGACAAATGGATGTTTTGATCTTTTACATGTTGGTCATATTAGATATTTAAATAAAGCTGCTAATTTTGGAGATATTTTGATTATTGCTGTTAATAGTGACCAAACTGTAAAAATCTTAAAAGGGGATAGTCGGCCTTTAATCCCCCTTGTGGAAAGAATGGAGGTTCTGGCTGCTCTGGAAGCAGTTGATTATGTTACAAGTTTTTCTACAGAGACCTGCAGCCCGGTGATAGAAATTTTAAAACCAGATGTTTATATTAAAGGCGGAGATTATAGTCCAGAGACTTTACCGGAATTTAATACAGTCAATGAATATGGTGGAGATGTAAAATTTATTGAGATGACTACTGAGAGATCTACCAGTGGAATAATTGAGAAGATTATTTCATCTCATAAAAAATAAATATTGAGGTGATTTAATGACAGAAACTGATAGCATTGAAGAAGTTGTTAAAGCTGCTAAGAATGGGGAAGTAAGGGCTATTGAAGAATTGATAGACAGAAATATGGATATTGTCTATGCTAAATCTCGTTATTTCTTCATTAAAGGGCTTGATAAGGATGATGTAATACAGGAGGGACGAGTAGGTCTTTTTAAGGCTATAAGAGATTATAAGGAAGACAAAGAAGCCTCGTTTAGAGGTTTTGCTCAGTTATGTATTCACCGTCAATTGGTTTCTGCAATAAAGAAGGCTAACAGACAGAAGCATATGCCTTTAAATAATTCTACTTCGCTGGACAAATCAATCGATAAAGGTGAGAGTAAGAGGACTTATAATGAAGTTGTAAGTGATGAAAATCATGATCTAGAGAAGATTTTTATTTATCAGGAAGTTTTAAATCTTATTATGGGTAAGATAGAAAATAATCTTACCAAACTTGAATATAAGGTTTTTGTAAAATATTTGGATAATAAGACTTATCAGGAAATCTCTAGTGAGCTCAATGTCAATCTAAAATCAGTAGATAATGCATTACAACGTGCTAGAAAAAAAGTTGAAGAAATAAGAGAAGATTGTAATTTATCTGGAGTTGTCGGATGATTGCTTTTTGGAGGAGGATATTTTCCAGTAATAGTTTCTGCTTAAATTGCAATGTAGAGTTGAAAAGCGGAAATATTCCAGGAATTTGTAATTTGTGTTTAAGAGAATTTAATTTTAACGGACTTATATCTCATAATTCCTGGAGCAGTAATTTTATGGAAGTTTATTCGCCTCTTATTTATGATGGGATTATCAAAGAACTTGTATATAAACTAAAATATGATGGAGAAGAATTAATTGCCTATACACTAGGGATTATTATGGCTGACTATTTAAAGTTTCTCGGATTATATGATAAAGATACAATTCTGGTACCAGTTCCACTTGCTGAGAAGAGAGAGGCAGAGAGAGGTTTTAATCAGGCTGGGCTTTTAGCTGAGGTTATTGCCGGTGAATTAAATATCATAATGAATCATAATTTGTTATATCGCAAACAGGAGACTCCGCCCTTATATAATTTGAGTCCTGGCCAGAGAAAGTTGGTTTTAGAGGGGGCATTTAGTTTAAATAAGAGCTTTAATGGTTTAAATAAAGAAAACATTATCTTGATTGATGATATCTTTACAACAGGGAGTACTCTAAATGAAGCGACTAGGGTTCTTTTAAATTCTGGATTTAAAAAAATTATTGGCTTAACAGCAGTAATAGCTTTGAAAAAAGAAGAGTTTGACAATGGCTAAAAGCTATGGTATATTATTAATTGATGGATGTATAAAAATTATAACATTCATTGGAACTAATTTTTAGGGGGAATTTATTAAAATGATTTACACTGGTAAAGTAAAGTGGTTTGATGCGAAAAAGGGCTACGGATTTATTGAAAGAGAAGACGGAGACGATGTTTTTGTTCATTTTTCAGCTATTGAGGAAGAAGGTTTCAAAAGTCTAGAGGACGGCGAAGAAGTAGAATTCGAAATCGTTGAAGGCGACCGTGGTCCTCAAGCAGCGAACGTTGTAAAATTATAAAGTTTATTTAAATAAACTTTTGATTTAGCAACCTTGCCGGTTATCTAAAATGATAGCCGGCTTTTTTTAATGCAAAATTAATAGAATAGCAGTATAAAATATGCAGGAAAATTATGATGAATGTAGAAGTATATTAATACCGGGAAAGTTTATTTAGCCGGGAAAAGATACTGGAAAGGAGTGGGTTGTTTATGAAAATTATGACATATGGTAAGAATGTTGATGTTACTCCTGCCCTAAAAGATTATGCAGAAGAAAAAGTAGGGAAGAAGCTGGAGAAGTATTTTGATAAAGAACCAATGGAAGCCCAAGTTTCTATGGAGGTTGAGAAAGAGCGCCATATTGTAGAAGTTACAGCTTTCGTTGGTGGTTTAATATTAAGAGGTGAAGAAGAAACAGGAGATATGTACGCTTCAATAGACGGTGTTTTAGAAAAATTAGAGTCTCAAATTCAAAAATATAAAACAAAGATAAAGCGGAGTATGCGCGAGAACCGCCAGGAACAGAAAGAGGCATTTAAAAAGAGAAGAACTGAGGAAGTTTTAAATAAAGGGGTAGAAGAGATTAACATTGATCGGGATGAAGATACCAGCGACGAATTTAGCCCAAGAGTTGTTAAGACAAAGAGGTTTCCTGTTAAACCAATGCATGTTGAAGAGGCTTGCATGCAGATGGATCTTCTAGGTCATGATTTTTTTGTATTTTCAAATGCTGAGACTTCAGAAGTAAATGTTGTTTATAAGAGAAGAGATGGGGACTATGGTCTCATTGAACCTACTTTTTAATTGAGTTTAGGATATAAAGGTGATATAATTAAATATGTGTATCTATAAATGTCAGGGTGCCCACAGCCCTGGCATTTTTCATAGTAAAATTATTTTATAATAAGGTGGTTAAAATTTTATGTTAGGTTTTTTAAAGAAGTTATTTAAAGATCCAAATGAAAAGGAATTGGAAAAGTTATGGCCGATTGTTGAAGATATAAATAATTTAGAATCGGAAATGCAGGAACTTTCTGATCAGAAGTTAAAGAATAAGACAGAAGAATTTAAAGATAGGTATCAGAATGGTGAATCGTTAGATGATCTACTGGTTGAAGCCTTTGCAGTTGTCAGGGAAGCTTCACAGAGAGCTACAGATGAAGGGTTTCGTCATTTTGATGTCCAGCTATTAGGTGGTATTGCCCTGCACCAGGGGAAGATAGCTGAAATGAAAACCGGTGAAGGTAAGACGCTGGCAGCAACTCTGCCTGTTTATTTAAATGCCATTACTGGTAATGGTGTTCATGTTGTGACTGTTAATGATTATTTAGCTGAACGTGATAGCGAATGGATGGGGCAAATTTATAGGTTTTTAGGTCTTTCTGTTGGAGTTATATTAAATGGAATGTCTCCAGATGAGAGAAGGAAGGCTTATGAGTGTGATGTGACTTATGGTACCAATAATGAATTTGGTTTTGATTATCTCCGGGATAATATGGCCTATAAGGAGGAAAACCTGGGCCAGCGAGGTCATCATTATGCTATTCTTGATGAGGTTGACTCTATTCTAATAGATGAGGCCAGGACACCGCTGATAATATCAGGACCGGCCCAGGATACAAGTAAGGATTATAAAAGATTTAATCGAATTATTCCTAAATTAAATGAGGAAGTAGATTATGAGATAGATGAAAAGAGTAATGTTGTTAATCTGACTGAAGAAGGTGTTCAGAAGGTTGAAAATCTATTAAATATTGAAAATCTGTATGATGATTCTAACTTTCAGTTAAATACCCGATTGAAAAATGCTTTAAAGGCTCATACATTGATGGAAAAAGATAATGATTATATTGTTAAAAATGGTGAGGTTAAGATTGTTGATGAATTTACTGGTAGAGTTATGGAAGGCCGTCGTTTTGGTGAAGGTCTTCATCAGGCTATTGAGGCCAAAGAAGGGGTTCAGGTAAAGCGAGAAACCCAGACCTTTGCCAGTATTACTGAGCAGAATTACTTTAGAATGTATGATAAACTGGCAGGTATGACTGGTACTGCCAAGACTGAGGAAGATGAATTTATAAAGATATATGATATGGAGGTTATCGTTGTTCCTACCAACGAGCCGATGATAAGGGAAGATCTGGCTGATCTGGTCTATCAGGATAAGGAGACAAAGATTAGGGCGGCAATAGATGATATAGAAGCCAGATATGAGAAAGGCCAGCCGGTACTTGTTGGGTCTGTATCTGTAGCTGATTCTGAGAATTTAAGTCGCCGACTTAAGAAACGGTCAATTCCTCATGAAGTATTGAATGCCAAAAATCATGAACGGGAAGCAGATATTATCAAAGATGCTGGTCAAAAGAAAAGTGTTACCATTGCAACTAATATGGCCGGTCGTGGTACTGATATTGTCTTAGGTGAAGGAGTTGTAGAACTTGGTGGTCTTCACGTTTTAGGAACTGAACGCCATGAAAGTCGTCGGATCGATAATCAGCTTAGAGGTAGAGCAGGACGTCAGGGAGATCCTGGTTCATCACAATTTTATGTCTCCTTAGAAGATGATCTTTTAAGGTTATTTGGTTCTGACAATATTAGTGGAATCCTTGATAAGGTAGGTTTTGATGAAGGCGAGCCGATTGAGCATAAGATGATAACGTCTGCTATTGAGCGTGCTCAGAGGAAAGTTGAAGATAGAAACTTTGAAATTAGAAAGTCTATCCTTGAATATGATGATGTTTTAAATAAACAGCGAGAAGTTATCTATGATCAGCGGCGAGAGGTTTTAACTACTGAGCAGCTTCTTGATCAGATAAACAAGATGTTAGAGAAGGTTATTGATGATTTAATTAATATGTATATGTCAGATGATCTTCACCCTAGTGATTGGGACTTAGAAGGTTTTAGGAAGGCTCTGAATAATTTTAATATAAATCTGGAAGCTGAAGATGGAAAATTAATGGATATGGAAAGAGAAGAAGTTCTTGATAAAATTATTCTTTCAGCACGAGCAGCTTTTGATGAAAAGCAGAGAGAAATCGGTAGTGATGAATTTAATAAATTGGCGAGACATGTTGCCTTAAGAATTATTGATAGGAAATGGATGTCTCATCTTGATAATATGCAGGAATTGAGACAGGGAATTGGTTTAAGGGCTTATGGCCAGAAGGATCCTCTGACTGAATATAAATTCGAGTCATATGATCTCTTCCAGGAGATGACTGGTTCTATCAGACAGGATTTAGTTAGGACATTGCTGAAAATTGAGATAAAAGGTGGATCTGATAAGAGGCAGGCTGGGCCTATTTCCAGAGATAATCTGAACTTTGCTCAACCTGATATTATTGAGAAACAGAAGAAGGATATTCAGGCTAAAAAAGAGAGGATGCAGGCCAATAAGAGTCAGCAGCCTAAACAGGAGCCTGTTGTTAAACCTGATGAGCCTGGCCGTAATGACCCCTGCCCCTGTGGTAGTGGGGAAAAATACAAAAGGTGTTGTGGAGGTTAAATTGAATGGATTATGATGCTAAAATAGACGAATTGAAGAATAAATTTGATAATTTGAGGGATTTACTTTGACCAATCAGCCCTTGCTGCTAAAAAAGATGAACTAGAAGAAAAGATGAGCTCTCCTGGTTTCTGGGATGACAACGATAAAGCCAGAAAGATTGCTAAGAAGTTAGATCAGATTAAGAATCGGTTAAATCTGATTCAGGATTTGGAAGCTAAATTTGACGATGCAAAGGTTTATCTTGAACTGGTTCAGGAGGGTGAGGATTCATTAAAATTTGAATTAGCTGAATTATTAAATCGGTTAGAAAGTGAGTTAGATAATCTTGAGTTAAAGGTCCAGTTTACTGAAGAATATGATCAGAATTATGCTATCTTTTCTATCCATCCAGGTGCTGGAGGCACTGAATCTCAGGATTGGGCTCAGATGTTACTCAGGATGTATGAAAGATGGTTTGAAAAGAAAGGTTTCTCTACAGAAACTCTGGACTTTCTCTCAGGAGATGAAGCCGGTATAAAACGGGTGACAATTCTGGTTAAAGGTGATTATGCTTATGGCTATCTGAAAGGTGAAGCAGGAGTTCATCGCCTGGTTAGGATTTCTCCCTTTGATTCATCAGGACGGAGACATACTTCTTTTGCTTCAGTCGATGTCTTGCCTGAGATTGATGATGATCTGATGGTCGATATTGATGAAGGTGATTTAAAGATAGAGACTTATCGAGCCAGTGGTGCCGGTGGTCAGCATGTTAATAAGACTGATTCTGCTGTCAGGATTACTCATAGGCCAACTGGTATCGTTGTCCAGTGCCAGAACGAGAGATCTCAGCATAAGAATAAATCTATGGCGATGAAGATTCTTAATTCTAAGTTGATTGAATTAAAGAAAGAAGAGAAGGCAGAAGAGATTGAAGAACTTCGTGGAGATTATAAGGAGATTGCCTGGGGAAGTCAGATAAGATCATATACTTTTCATCCCTATAATCTGATTAAGGACCACAGAACTGGTGTTGAAGAAGGTAATATTGATAAAGTGATGGATGGGTATATAGATGAATTTATTGAGGCATATCTGTATGATAGAAAGGCGGATCAGTAGTGAAGAAGATAGTGCTAGTAGCCATTGCTGTAATTTTAATCTTAAATATTCCATTTTTAATGGAACGGATAGATTATGATGATAATAATAAAAATTATGAGTTGATTATAGATTCTGGTGAATTTAATGATTTGACATTAAGATATGATCATTTAAGTTTATCAGAACTAACTGAGGCAGGCCTTACTGGATTGGCTTTACCTGCTGAGACAATAGAGGATTTAATCGATAGAGGTCAGGTTGCTTTATGGCGTTCTGCCGGGATTTCAACTTTATCTGAGGATTTAAGGGCCAGTCTGGATGCTGAAGAATATAATATTGGCCGAAATGGAGCTCTCCTCTATTTTGATGAAGAGATTACTGATCGTTCAGAGAATATACTTGGTTACTGGCAGGAAATTTACAATGTTAGAAGTATGGAATATGAGGACGGGAAGATTGTCTTATTTCCAGCCTGGTATGAAGAATTGGAAGAGTTAATACCTGGTTATGACAAGGATCTTGCTGTTGAGGCCAGTGATTTAGGCTTAAATATTTTTGTTAGAATGAAAAATCAGCCTGACAATCAGTTGAATCTGGCTTTATACGATGAGGCTATAGAGCTTGGAGCCAAATCAGTTATTTTTAGTGGTGATGAAGTTGGTGGCTTTCCAGGAAATATTGAAGAAAATGCCAGTTTTATTAATGAAACAGGAATGATATATGGTATGATTGAACCATTTATTGCTGATCAGGATGGTTCTAGAGAATTTGCTGAGGTTGCTCCTAAAAATGTTGTCAGGGTGCACAGTATTCAGCAGGATGAGATGGAGAAATATGATGTTGATAGAATAGTTAATCGGTATGTCCGGGCAGCTAGAGATAGAAATGTCAGGTATCTATATTTGAGAGGTTTTCCGATTTCCAGGACCGGTGACGACCTGGCCAGGTTGCAGAATGATTTAATTACAGGCATCTCAACACAGCTTATAACTGCTGATTTTACTGCAGGTGATGGTGGACCTTTAGTACAGTCTGGTCCAGCTAATTGGAGGCTTGGCTCGATTGTAATTGCAATTATTTTATTATTATATTTATTTGTTGATAAATTATTTGCTTCAAAAAGGAAAAGTTTAATTTTTGGCCTTCTAACTGCTGGTTTTTTGGCTTTTACAGGTATCTTAGTTTTTATTTCCTCTGGAAATATTTTAAGGCAGTTTCTGGCTTTAGGACTGGCTATTCTGGCTCCAGCTGTTAGTAGTTTTTATATTGTGGATATACTTGATGGGAAGCCATTATTTAAAATTTTACAGGTAATAGGAATCACTCTTGCTGGAAGTATTTTCTTAAATATAAGTTTAGCATCTACAGAATTTTATAATCAGATAGAATCATTTAGAGGTGTAAAGGTTGCTTTCCTGATGCCTTTGATTTTTACAGCTATTTATTATTTGATTAAAGAGTATAAGATAGTGACTTTAGATGATCTGGTTAGAGAATCTAAAAAGTTTTTAGATTTAATTATCAGGTTAAAGCATATTGTACTGGCTGGATTGGTTATGGTAGGCCTGATAATCTATATTGGTAGAACAGGTAATATACCTTTAGTTCCTGTGCCTGCCTGGGAGATAGTTATCAGGGATCTGCTTGAAGAACTGCTGGTAGTTAGGCCAAGATTTAAAGAGTTTTTATTTGGCCATCCATTTTTATTTCTGCTGCCTGTAATTTATAAATACTTCTCTTATAAATTATTAGGATTTTTTGCAGTGATTATGGCTACAATCGGTCAGATTACGATTGCCAATAGTTTTTCCCATCTCCATACTCCTTTGATTATTAGTTTAATCAGGACCTGGCATGGTTACTGGCTGGCTGTGCCTGTTGCGATAGTTATAGGAATTGTTATTTATCTAATCAATAAAGTATTTGTTTATTATATTGATAAGGGAGCAGAGTTATAATGAAAAGGGTAGTGATATCAGGCTATTATGGCTATGATAATATTGGAGATGAAGCTATTTTATATAGTATTATTAAGGCCATAAAGAATCTTAGCAGGGATATTGAGATAGTTGTTCTATCCAGTTCACCAGAAATAACTGGTAAGAGATATGATGTTAAATCTGCTGGCAGGTATAATCTACCTGAAATAATATCTGCCCTTAAAGGTGCAGATCTATTTATCTCTGGTGGTGGTAGTCTGATTCAGGATGTAACCAGCCTGAAATCACCTTTTTATTATTTATCGATGATTCAACTGGCTAGACTCTTATCGAAAAAGACTATCTTTTTTTGTCAGGGAGTCGGGCCTTTAAATAGCAACTTTGTTAGAATGGCGACTTTGAAGACTCTGGAAAAAGTAGATCTGATCTCAGTTAGGGATATAAATTCTAAAGAGTTGCTTGAAGAGATTGGTATAACCAGGAATGATATTATAAAATCAGTTGATCCTGTTTTTTTACTTGACGACTCGGCAAAAACTTTTAGAGGTGGTATAGCCGAAGATAATATTTTAGGGATTTCAGTTAGACCTTGGGGTGATAATTCATATATTCAACCTCTATCTGATGGTGTTAATCAGTTAATAGGGGATTATCCAGATTTGAAGATACATCTGATTCCATTTCATAAAGGTGAGGATGAGAGGTTATCAAAAAGTTTGTCAGAACTTCTAAATACTGATAAGATTAAATTACTTGAGGCTCAATCACATCCTGCCAGGATGATTAATTATTACGAGGAGATAGATATTCTTTTAGGAGTCAGGCTTCATTCTTTAATATATGCGACAATTACTGCCACTCCCTTTGTAGGGATAAGTTATGACCCTAAAATTGACAGTTATTTAGCTGAATTAGATAAGAAGGCTGCTGGCAGCACGGAACTTATTAAACCTGGAAGGATATATGAGAGACTTAGTTATAATTTCAATAATCAGATAAAAGAGGCTGATAGGTTGGGAGATTTTTCTAGGGAGAAGGCTAATGAACTGGAAGATATCTTAACTCAAATTTTTGATTGATGAAGAGGAGTTTAGTTGATGGAGACTCAGAAGATTTTAGGGGTTAAATTTAATAATCTTGATCAGGCCGGTTTTATTAAAGCAATTGATCAGGAATTATCTAAGGATACTTATGATTCAAAATATGTTGTAACACCTAATGCAGAAATTGTAATGCAGGCCAGGAAAAACTTAAGGTTAAATGAGATAATTAATTCTGCCTGGCTTAGCAGCCCTGATGGCAGTGGAGTTTTGCTGGCATCTAAACTGCTTTCTAAGAATAAAGCCTTTGAGGAGAGAGTTGCAGGTTTTGATCTAATGAAAGCTTTGATAGAACTGGCAGGTGCCAGAGATTATTCAGTTTATTTTTTAGGTGGTGAGCCTGGAGTTGCTGAAAAAGCCAGGGAGAATGTAAAAGATAGTTATCCAGGGATTAATATCTGCGGATGCCATCATGGCTATCTTGATGATGAATTGAAAGGTGAAGTCATTGAAGATATTAATAAGCAGAGACCAGATCTTTTGCTGGTTGGAATGGGTGCTCCGAGACAGGAGTATTTTATCTCAGAGAATAGAGATAAGATGGATTTTAAAGTAGCTCTGACAGTAGGTGGAAGTTTTGACGTTATTTCAGGTGAGAAAGCAAGAGCCCCGGTCTGGGTTCAGAAAATATATTTAGAGTGGTTATACAGACTGTTTCAGGAACCTTCTAGATGGAGAAGAATAAAAGTTTTGCCTCATTTTGTTTTAATTATGCTAATAGACGCAATTAAAAATTAAAGGATAGGTGGTATTATATGTTTAAAAATAGTATGAAGAAGATAGTGGTTACCTTAGTAATTGTTATGCTGATAACTGCTGGAGTTGGTCTGGCAAATGATAATTCTATGAGAGA
>SLSL01000061.1 GCA_007130465.1 Halanaerobiaceae bacterium
GTATGCTTGCAGAGCTTGATAGAGCTACCAGTCAGGAAGAATGGATAGCCTTTAATGGTTGGGAGCCGCACTGGATGAATTTTGCCTATGATATCAAATATTTAGATGATCCAGAAAATATTTGGGGCGAAGACGATAGAGTATTGACAGTTGTCAGATCCGGTTATGGTGAAGAACAGCCAGATGTTTATCGTTTTCTCGAGCAGTTTGTTTTAACTGCAGAGATTCAGAATGAATGGATTTATGAATATGGATATGAAGAGAGAGATCCAGATGATGTTGCTGTAGAATGGATTGCCAATAATCTCGATATAGTTGTAGAATTTCTAGAAGGCGTAGAATCTGCTGATGGCCGGCCAGCAGCCGAAGTAATTCAGGAAGTATATAACTAAAACAATGACAGAACTATTAACTTCTAAAATACCTCTGGGGGATTGGGTCTCCAATTTTGTCGATTATTTAGTCGCTAATTTCAGTGGACCCCTCAATGCATTTTCTGATTTCATTGCATTTCTCATTGAGAATTTTGAGGGCGCATTAGCCGCCCTCCCCCCGGTGGTCTTTATTATTATATTAGCACTTATAGCACTAAAACTAAGAGGAAAAGAGCTGGCCGCCTTTGTAGTTTTAGGTCTTGGGCTGGTAGCCAATCTCGGACTCTGGTATGAACTGGTCGTCACCCTGGCCTCAATTCTAACCTCAGTTTTAGTGGCTTTATCAATAGGTATCCCAGTCGGTATTTTAAAGGCTCATAATAAATATATTCATTATATTACCAGACCTATTTTAGATTTTATGCAGACAATACCTCCCTTTGTCTATCTAATACCTGCTCTGATGTTCTTTGGGTTAGGAAATGTTCCAGGAGTAGTGGCAACAGTTGTTTTTGCCATTGCCCCGCCAATCCGCCTGACCTATCTCGGGATTAAACAGGTGCCAGATGAATTAAAAGAGGCAGGCCGAGCTTTCGGAAGCAGTCCATTACAGATGCTGCTTAAAGTAGAGCTGCCAGGCGCCCTTCCTTCGATAATGATGGGAATAAATCAATGTATAATGCTTTCGTTATCAATGGTAGTTATCGCTGCAATGATCGGGGCAGGAGGTTTAGGAGAACCAGTCCTCCGCTCCCTGACAACAGTCGATGTTGGCCTCGGTTTTGAAGCCGGCCTTGGGGTTGTCATAATAGCGATTATCCTTGATAGATTATTTAGAAGTGATTAATAATTTAAATTACCTGATC
Source organism: Halanaerobiaceae bacterium (assembly GCA_007130465.1). Classification (GTDB taxonomy): domain Bacteria; phylum Bacillota; class Halanaerobiia; order Halanaerobiales; family Halarsenatibacteraceae; genus Halonatronomonas. Next base: position 1,241 of record SLSL01000061.1, read on the forward strand.
AGGCGAGTTTTCCTGGTCAGGTTTTTTTGTTGCCCAATTTACTGTTATAATATGAATAACAATTGTAAAATTTAAATTAAACCAGTAGAGGTGAATATTCCATGGTAGCAGAAAATTTAAAATTATTTTATAATGGAAAAATATTTGTTGGATCAAATCAGGCAAAAGAAATAAACAAAATCCTCATCGAAGACGAAAAAATAAAATGGCTCGGCCATAAATCTGAGAGCTTACCAACTGGGGCAGAGAATTCAGAGAAAATTAACCTTAACGGCCAGAGGATTATCCCGGCCTTTATAGATTCCCATATGCATGGTCTCTATCTGGCCAGAGATTCAAAGAAGATAGCCTGTACCCCACCTTTAGTTAACTCCATAGAAGATATCCAGCAGCAGATTAAAAAGAGAGCTAAAAAATTAAACCCTGGCCAGTGGATAGAAGGCTGGGGTTATGATGAAAGCAAGCTGACTGAAGGCAGAAATCCAACTAGATTTGATTTAGATCAGGTAACTGGCGAGCATCCAGTAGTTATAACCAGAAACTGTACTCATATAGCAGTTGCCAATTCTAGAGCCCTTGAATTTCTAGAAATAGATGAAACTACTCCAGAACCAGTAGGTGGAGTCATTGAAAAGGATCAAAGTGGAAGACTAACTGGAGTCTTTAAAGAGATAGGCAAAGATTTTCTTTTTGACAGGCTTCCAGCAAGATCTATCGAAGAAGATGCTGAACTTTTAGCCGATCTCAGCCAGGAACTCTTTGCCAGAGGGATTACGATAATGACAGATAGCCTGGCCAGAAAATATCCAGTCGATTATTATGAAATCTATCAGGAGGCCATCAAAAAAGGTTTAAAACAGCAGGTAATCTTGTATTATAAATGGAGAGACCTGATTAATTCACCAGAATTACCACCGAATTCTGGAGATATTCATAGCCAGTTAAGTATCGGCGGAGTCAAGATAATTGGAGATGGAAGCATCGCAGGAAGAACAGCCTGGTTAAGCCAGCCTTATCTCGGCAGCCGTTCAGAGACAGGTATTGTCACAACAACTGAAGCAGAACTTGAGGCATCAGCAGACTTTGCCAGAAAGAATAAACTTCAGCTAATAGTTCATGCTATGGGCGATAAAACAATTGATTTAGTTATCGATTATTTCTATCAGGAAACTGGCTGGCTTGAAAAAATTCCATCTATCAGAATAGAACATTTAACACTCCCATCAGCTCAGGCTCTCAAGAAAGCCAAAGAGATAGATATTGCCTTTAACAGTCAGCCGATCTTTGTATATGCTGAGATAGAAAGCTATCTAAATAATTTTGGCCAGGAGAGAACCCTGAAAGCCTATCCCTATAGAGATATCTTAAATCAGGGCCATGAACTTGCTTTTTCCTCAGATGCACCTGCAACAGCCTGGGCAGATCCAGTCAATCCCTTTTATGGAATAGAATCAGCTGTCACCAGGAAAGCCTACGAAGGAACTAATACCGGGCAGGATCAGTCTCTATCAGTTATAGAGGCCACAAAGCTCTATACTGAAGTGCCGGCCAGAATCATCGGGCTTAAAAATTCTGGTAGATTGGTTCCAGGTTATTATGCAGATTTCTTGATTTTAGATAGAGATATTTTCAATATAGAACCAGAATCTATTGGCCAGACAGAAGTAGCAGCAACCTATTATCGTGGAGAGAAAGTTTATCAGAGATAAGTAGAGAGGGAGGAATAAATTATGGATTTAAAGATTAATGGTAATACAGCACTTATTACAGCCTCAAGCAGCGGGCTGGGCAGATCAGTAGCCAGAGCCTTTGCTAGAGAAAATCTAAATGTCGCTGTCAATGGTCGAAATCAGGAGAAGTTAAGCGAAACCGCCAAAGAATTAAATATTCTAGGCTCAGGTAAAGTTATTGGTATCCAGGGAGATATTACTAAAAAAGCAGATATCGAAAATCTAGTTGAAAGAACCTATCACGAATTTGGCCAGCTCGACCACCTGGTAACTTCAGCAGGAGGGCCACCATCTACAACCTTTATGGAAACAACAGATGATGACTGGTATCAGAGTTATGACCTCCTGGTTATGAGCGTTGTTAGAATAGTTAGAGTAGCCAGCCAGTATTTAAAGGAAGGCTCAGGCGGGACGATAGTCAATATTACATCGATGAGCACAAAGGAAGCTATCGAAGGGTTGGTTCTTTCAAACTCTGTCAGAATGGCAGTTATCGGACTCATGAAAACAGTATCAAAAGAGTTTGGCCCAGAAGTTAGAGCCAATGCAGTTCTGCCTGGCCCCCATGAAACTTCAAGGATGAAGGATTTAATCAATGCCGGGGTAGAACAAGGCCGTTTTGAATCATATCAGGAAGGCCTTGAATCCTGGAGTAATGGTATTCCAATTGAAAAGATTGGTGAACCAGATAGATTAGGAGACCTTGTTGCTTTTCTCTCATCACCACTCTCAAATTATATAAATGGCGCAGCCATTCCAATCGATGGTGGTAAGAGCAGATCCAACCTATAAAATCTTAATCCCCAGGATGGAAAAACTCTAATCTGTAAGCTAAAATTTATAATATAACTATAAAAAAAGACCCTCTGATTATAGATATCAGCAGGGTCTTTAATTTGTTCTCTGATTAATCTCCTGACCGGCCAGATAGCCACTGGAAAAAGCAAACTGTAAATTATAGCCACCAGTATCTCCATCAACATTTAGTAGTTCACCAACAGCAAAGAGCCCAGGCCTTAACTCAGACTCCATTGTTCCTGGATTAATTTCTTCAAGGCTAATACCCCCAGCTGTTACCATCGCTTCCTGAAAACTGCCTCGTTTTTCAACCTTTAAAGGCAAGCCATAAAGAAGTTCTCCGATTTTCTTTCTCTCATTTTTGCTTAACTGGGCAGCCTGTTTATTTTTAGGAATACTGGCCAGTTTTATTAACTTCAGCCCCAGTCTTTCAGGAATTCCTAATTTTTTAATTAAATTTTTAAATAAACTCTGCCCTTTTTTCTCTATCAGATCTATTAATCTCTGGTCCAGTCTGGCTTCATTTTTAAAATCTACCAGCCTTAGTTTTATCAGGTCTCCATTATTAATATATCGGGAATAATTAAGTATTCCAGGCCCGGAAAGTCCTCTATGGGTAAATAAGAGGTCGCCCTGCCACTTTTTAACCAGACTACCTCCCCGCCAGAGTGATATCGTCACATTATCTAGAGAAATACCTGTCAGCTCTTTAAACTGGTAATTATTAATATACACCGGCACCAGGGCAGGTTTCGGTTCAATTATTTCATGGCAAAATTTTGCTGCCAGCCTATAACCATCGCCAGTAGAACCTGTATTCTGATATGATTTACCGCCAGTTGCCAGGACTACAAGATCAGCTCGATATTGATTTTTAGCAGAATCAATCAGAAAGTTATTATCTTCCTCAATAAACTCAACATCTTTGACAGGAGTCTTATATTTAATTTCAATGTCCTGATTGTCAGCTTCTTTAAGCAGAACATCTAATATATCCCTGGCTTCAAAAGAAGAAGGAAAGACCTTGCCTTCGCTGGTAGTAATAAATTCAAGTCCTCTTTCTCTAAAAAAATTTAATAAGTCTCTGTTACTAAAGCTATAAAGAGGTCCTAATAAAAATCTTTCAGCCTCACCGTAATGATTAAGTAAGTCCTCAACGTCACCGCTATGGGTCAGATTGCACTGACCTGAACCAGATATCAACAATTTTTTGCCAGGCTCAGCATTTTTCTCTAAAACAATAACTTCATTATCTATTCCTGCAGCATGAATAGCAGCAAAGAGACCAGCTGGACCAGCTCCAATAATAATTATTTTCTCTTTCATATTTCTAGTCCCCTTTAAAAAGTATTTCTCTCTCTATTATATAATAATAATCTTTGAAAATAAAAATTGCCCCACCTGAGGGCACAGGTGAGGCATGTGGAGAAAACTACTCTTAAATTATAGCATAAATAAAAAAGCTTTACAAGTGTATATACATAGCATGGAAATAACAGTAATTTTATGGTAGGCAAATAATTATGAGAGGTTAATATCTTTATTATTTCAAGCATAAATTAGGTAATTATGAACTATTTTTTAAATAACTCATAAGTAATATTAAATCTCAGTTTAATTGCATTAATAGCAATTAGAGTATTTTCTTCGCTAAGATTAGTAAAGAGATCCAGCAAATTTATCTCAAAAACCTTTCTGCCACTATATAAATGAAATGCCAGCTGGATCAAAGCCTGCTCCTCCTTAGAAAGTAGTTCCCTAAAAGCCTGGGGATTTGGCCTTATCTCATTAAAAAAAAGAAATTTATTAGGTTCTTCTCTGAACTTTTTAATAGAAGCAAGTATATAAAAGAGGGTAAGTCTTTCCCAATCATTAGCTCCAGTTTCTGTTTCCTTAACAAGCCTGTTGTGGTATTGATAATGGCTTTTACCAGTAAAATAGAGAGGGCCTTTCTCAGGCTGATGATCTGCAAAAGGTCTGGATTTATCTATATTATCAATTATTCCTACCATATTATTTGTCCTTGCTTTCATATTAAATTCCCTCCTATAAACTGTCTAAAGGGGCGTTAACTAAAAAACGAACACCTGTTTAATAATTTTAACATAGAATTTTAAAAATGACAAGGAAATTCCAACTAATATAATTAAATTTGTCAAGAACTCTTGACTAAATTAGTTTCTTATGTTAAACTAATAACGTGAAATAAAATACTTATCAAGGGGGAATTTTTATGAAAAAGTTATCATTAATTATGTTAGTAGCAGTACTTGCAGTAGGCTTAATTTTCACTTCGGCAGATGTTATGGCAGGTAGCCATGAAGCAGAACATGACTACGGTGAGTACACAGATGGAAGGTATCGTGGTTCTTTTTATGATGGTGGAGAATTTAATGTTGCAGTTCAGTTTTACTTAGAGGATAATGTGATAAGTGATCCATCATTTAGATATCTATATTATGATGGAGTAGACTATTTAGGCGCTGCTTATTTACAGTCTGTTAGAGAATTAAGAGACCAGCATGTAGAAGCTTTAGAATATCTTGATGGCAAAGATGTTTCAGCCATTGATGATTTAAGACATCCTGGCGAAATTGTTACAGAAACTGAAGAAACTATTGATGGATTCTCCGGGGCAACAATCAGAAGTTCTAAGATAATGTCAGCTATGAGAGATGCTTTAAATAGAGGAAAATACGATTGATCAAATACTAATTAAATATAAACAGATTAAACCGGGGTTTGAATAAAAATGCCCCGGTTTTTCTATGTCTTGATACTGGTATTATAGTCAGCCTCTCCAGTATTAATCTGGTCAATTCTAAAATTGTATAAAAGACCAATAATAATTAAAGTTCCACCTATTAAGCGATTTCTGGAGATAGGGAATCCAGACAGGTAATCTAGGGTTAAACCAAAGGTTAGCTGGCCAACATAAACTAAAAGAGTTGTATAAATCACTGGTATTTTAGGAATTATATAATTAGAGGCCGAGACAATTGCTACTCCTACCAGACCACCTAAATAGGCCCACCAGGGAATAGCATTAAACTCTAATAAACTTATATCAATCTGTCTATTCATAACCAGGGCAAGTAGTCCAGAGACAAAAAGGCCAACTGTGTAATTAATTAGTGTACTCTGGAATATCCCTATTTTTTTAGCCAGATTTGAATTAAAAATCATCGACAAAACAATTAGCCAACCTGCAATGAAGGCCATAAAAATATATAACATGATTATCTAACTCCCTACAATCATAAAGACGATACCGGCAAAAATTATCCCAAAGCCAATAATCTTTCTTCTATCAAAACGGCTTGCTTTAATACCTATTAAACCAAAATGGTCTATTATTATTGCAGCCACTGACTGGCCAAGCAGCCCTAAAGCCAGGGTTAGTGAAACCCCAATAGCATTAAAAGTTATATTATTAAAGAAGACTAAAAATACTCCAAAAGCCCCACCGGTAAAATAATAGAAAGGTATATCTTTATTAAAGTCAAATTTTTTCTGTTTAAGCAAAATAATAGCTCCAACAGTAATTAGTCCAACAATATGAATTATTATTAAAGCAATAAAATTGTCTAAATTACCTGCTAAAACTCCATTAAAAGTCACCATAATAGCAGTCAGACCACCGGTCAAAACAGCACCAAGTTTAAACATAAGACCCCTCCAGAGATTAATTAGATTCTTTATTTATCATAACATTAAAGCTGTATTAATAAAAATGGATTTATAGTTACAGGCAGGAATTTTAATCCTGGCCCCGAAATATTCTTATTAAAGCCAAACAATAAAAATGAATTGAGAAATAGGAGTGGTTAAAATTTCTTGCATATTTTGTAAATTACCTGAAAGCAGATTAGTGCTGGAAAATGAATTTGCTATTGCAATCTACGATAAATACCCTGTTAATAAAGGCCATATGTTGATTATCCCTAAACGCCATTTTCCAGATTATTTTGATACCACAGACGAAGAGATTATTGCCATAAGCAACATCTTAAAAGAGGCTAGAGAACATCTGGATAAAAAATATAAGCCAGATGGCTATAATATTGGAGTCAATGTGAATGAGGCAGCTGGCCAGACAGTAATGCATCTCCATATCCATTTAATTCCCCGCTATGAAGGCGATATCGATGATCCAAGAGGAGGCATTAGAAAGCTCAAAGAAGAGTTAGTGCCATATAAAGGTTGATTGGATAAATAAATACTCCCTGGTCCTCCAGGGAGCATTATTAATCGAGCCTCTAAAAATAAAACTTTGGCCTTTAATTTAAAAACTACAGTTTCTTAGAAAAATACCGATAAGCCACAATATTCATCACTATCCCATAGACCCAGCCTAAAATATAATACGTATTAAAACTTAAATACATAAACTGGTCTCCTCTCACCAGAGCACTAACAGCTTTAGCCGGGAAAAAGCCTGGGGCAAAGGCAAAGAATAACTCTTTAAAATCAAAAACAAATAAAGAAACTATTGGTATAAATATCAAGACTCCAAAACCCTTCATAATAGCAAAACCTTCGATTTTATTGCTGGCAAATGAATTAATAAAGAGCCCGGTTAAGGGAGCAGATAGACCAGAGACAATTGCTATAGCAATAACCTCACTCAATGTCAGCACTCCAATATCTGCAAAGAGAATAACGAAGATCGATGCTAAAATCGCAAAAATAAAGATCATAATCAGCCTGAAGGAGAAGAATTTCTGCAAGCCCAGTGGCGTTACTTTTATCGTCATTAAGACATTATCATCCCGGTCATCCAGGATTGAAAAGCCAATCAATGCTCCAAAGATCATCGGCATTATCAGGGCAAAGACAGCAATTATTACATCAGCATAAAGGTCAATAACAAAACCAGTATTCTCTTCTATATAGGGCAGAAGAAATCTGCCGATAAAGCCAAATAAGAGAGGATAGAAGAGGATAAACCTGGTCAAAGGCTCCCTGGTCCATTTCTTTAACTCACTTATGATAAATGTTTTAATCATCTTAAACACCACTCTCCCTGATAACAAACTTCCGGAAGCCTTTATTTACAAAATAGGCTAAAATCAGCGAGCCAATCAGCAGATAAATAGCGGACAGTACAATCTCGCCAGTATCCAGGCCACCGGCAGTTGCATTAATTAAAGTAGATGAAGCTTTAGTCGGCAGCAGGAATAAGATATTAGAGTAGAGTTCACCGGTAATCAGACCAAATTCATCAAAGGCAATAGGAAGCGTGAATACAATAATGTATTTCATCATCCCGATTAACATTTCAGTAAAATCATTTGATCTATAAACAATCAAAAAACCAACTAGCGAATGGAATGTCCCAATCAAAATAATTGCCAGGAAGAGACCGATTACATTGATACCAATATCCTGAAAAAATAAAGCATAAAGATAGACAATCCCAATTGTTAAAAGGTTTGAAATGAGATTGGCAATAGTCTTTGATGAAAGAAACTCCAGCCGGTTAACCGGCGAAACAAAGATTGATTTAAGCACACCCTCCTGCTTTTCAAAGAAGACAGTAACCCCGATCATTACAATTGCCATGGAGACAATATCAAAAAATACCAGGATCATAAAAAAGGCAGTAATATCAGGCACCTCTATTAGATGGAGCATCCCTATCCAGAAAAATGAAACAATGACACTGGCAGTCAGGATATGATATTTCTGCATCCTCTGCATTTCTCCCAAAAACAAGACTAAAAAGGCAGTCATAGCTAATCCCTCCCTGTAATCTTAATAAAGATATTATCCAGGGTCATTTCCTGACTGTGCATCGTTAAAATCTTATTATTTTTAATCACCTGTTGAAACTCCTGATTATCTCCTAAATCATCCAGCTTAAAGCTGGCCTCTTTGACCTCACTATTATCGCTGTATTCAACCTTCAGCAGGCGACTGCCATATTCCAGTTTCAAATTCTTAGGAGTATTTATCTCAACAATTTTGCCAGCGGCCATAAAGGCCACCTGGTCACATAACTCCTCAACATCATTCATCAGATGAGTCGTCAGCAGGACAGTACCGCCAGCCTCCTTAAATTCAGCAATCATATCCTTGATTATCCTGGCATTCTTAGGATCAAGCCCATTGGTCGGTTCATCGAGAAAAAGCATCTTCGGTTTATTTAACAGTGCCCTGATAAAATTCAAGCGAACCTTCATCCCTTTTGAGAATTCACCGACCTTCTTATTTTTATCAGGATATAAGCCTAACCTTTCAAGCATCTCATCTGTATCGGCATTTGTATCATATAACTTCTTAAAAAAATCAAGATTCTCTTCAGCAGTCAGCCTGGAGAAATGGACCGGTATCTCAAAGCCAACCCCGATATCCTGATAAAAATTCTTATCATAATCAGTAATAGATTTCCCCTGATAATTTATCTCGCCTCGAAAATCATCAAGCTGCCTGGTTAATATCTTCTGAGTCGTACTCTTGCCAACTCCACTAGGTCCCAGCAGTCCAAAGATCTCCCCAGTCTTAATCTCAAAATCAATCCCCTTAATAGTATCCTCATCGTTCTTAGGATAACAATACTTTAAATCGCTAATAGAAAACATAAACTTTCCTCCTTTTTCGCTGCAAATACTTATTTAGCACCCTTTATCTGGCAATCCCATTTTTTAATATAAAGATCATCCTATCAATGAAATTATAATAATCATCAAGATCAGCCGCCTCTATATTACTTAAATCCACATCATCTAAAAATTCATCTGTAATACTCAAATTAATAAAATATAAGATCCTGGCAACAGTCTGACTATCTATCTGATCATCGACATCTCCACTTTCTTTTCCAGCTTCAATTAAATTCACAAAAAATTGACGGGATTTCTCCTCGAAATCCTCATAGATCTCATTCTTTAAGTCATCACCTTCACTGGCAAAATAATTTCCAATCGCAGCTATCCTGGGATGGTCATAGGCAAACTTAATCCCAAGCCTGTACAATTCTCGGATCATTTCAAAAGTATCCATAGACTCCATATCCTTAAAGGAATCATTAAAAAATTCTATCTTCTTTTCTGCAATAAAGCCTATAATATATTTATAAAAATCCTTCAAATCAGCAAAATATTGATAGAAACTCCCTCTAGGAATCTCAGCTCTCTCAATAATATTACTAATACTGGAGTCATTAAATGAATTTCCTGCAAATTCATCAATCCCGGCACCAATAATCCGCTTCTGCTTATCTTTATCTATATTAAAAAAAGTGTCTGTCGGCAATCTACTCACCTCCCTAAATGACACCGCTGTCACATACAGCCAAAAAATTTTTGTCTATCTGCCACTATTATATGACACCGGTGTCACTTTGTCAATAAATATTTTAAACTTCTTATAAATTTTCTGCATATCGCTTATAGACCCTCTTCATACCCGATACTTACCACCTCCGTTTCAAGTGGCTATCTTTTTGCAGATTGCAACAGATTTAATAATATCCAAACTCGATTCACTTAGAGCTATTTCACAGTTCAATTTTTTCCTATAAAGGTAAACTACCGCCCTATCTAGAATAATGATATAATAAGTTAATAATATTACGAAAATATATTTTAAACAACAAGAGGCTTTTGCAATTAGATAAAAAATTTAAAAGGAGAAGAAGATGAAAAAAGAATTAAAGATATTTTCAATAGCTATCATTAGTTTTATTGCCCTGCTCACAGTCATCTTTATCATCAATCAGCTTAATGCCATCTATAATCTAACAGCAGCAATTAACCCTGTTTTTGGCCAGACCGTTTTAATAGCTCTGACAGCCATTTCTCTCGGTTTAATCGCCCTGCCAGCCTTTTATATTCTGAAGCTGCCAGGTCAGCTAAAACCGCCGGCAGAAGAGGATACAGAGGAATATAATCGCTACCTTACCCAGCTCAGAAAACAGCTGTTGAAAAATCCGGCCCTGACAGAGATTTCTGATGAACTTAATCAGATAGAAGATGACAGAGGGGCAATCAAAACAGCCCTATCTGATTTAAATCGCCAGGCCAACCAGGCTATCGAAGATATCTCCGGTTATGTCTTTGTCTCAACGGCTATCTCCCAGAACGGCATCTTTGATGCAGTCATAGTCCTGATAGCCCAGATTAGAATGGTCTGGCAGGTTGCCCATCTCTATAACCAGCGGCCAACCCTTAAATCAATCATCAAACTCTATATCAATGTGGCAGCCACAGTCTTTATCGTTAGGGAAATAGAAGACTTCGAGCTCTTAGAAGACCAGCTAGAGCCAATGATCGCCTCAATCCTGGGCAGCTCTCTGGGCGGGTTTGTGCCAGTAATCAATACAGCCTCAGTCGTAATGATCAATTCAATGGTCAGAGGTTCAGCCAATACTTTCCTGACATTAAGAGTAGGAGTCATCGCCAAGAAATACTCTAAACCTCTCCACCAGGAAGAAGAGAAGGTTAAAATCAGAAAGGCAGCCAGCGGCGAAGCCTGTCTAATGTTGGGCAGAGTTCTCAGCAAATCAGCCAAAGTCGTAACCAAAAGCGTTTACAACGCCAGCAAGAGAGCTACCAGAAGGGCAGGCCAGGCAGGCAAGGATAGAGTCTTAAATATAGCTGATGAATCTAAAAATATCGCTGAAAAAATCATCTGCAAAATCAAAAATTAGCCCCTTATGTAACAGGCCCATTTTCTAAATCTGCAAGCTTTTTCAGGTATTCATCGGCAACCGCCTTATGTTTCTCTAATTTATCACTGCTCATCCTGTCCAAAATTGAAAGCATCAAGCCCATTCTTGAATTGCTGCTAAATTTATCCCTATTCTTATCAATAAAACGCCAGTAGAGACCGTCCCAGATTACACCCCAGTCGCCCTGCCGGTAATGGCTCATCTTCAAAATATAATTACTGGATGAAATATAAGGTTTGGTCATCATCTCAGGATAGGAATACTGGCTCATACCATAGATATTGGCAGCCATCACCCATTCATAGGCATCTATAAAGAGCTCCATAAACCAGTCAAAGACCTGGTCTTTATCTAATTCATTTAGCAGAAAAAAATTCCCCAGGACCATCAACCTCTCAATATGGTGACAGTACCCGTAATCAACAGCCTTTTTGATCGAATCATCGACTGGCTCAATCCCTGTTTCTCCCAGATAAAAACTATTCTGGAGCTCCCTGTCATGGCCAAAATAATCACTCTCAATCATATTCTCATACTCAAGATCATAAAGGGCCCTGACATACTCCCGCCAGCCAATTACCTGTCGGATAAAACCTTCAACAGAGGAGAGAGGTAGCTTATCTTTATTTTCATGATAATAATCTAAAACCTCAGCAACCACCTCAGCCGGGTCCAGCAGACCAATATTTAAGCTGGAAGAAATTAATGAATGGAAGCCAAATACTATTTCTTTCTCAAAACCATCCTGATACTCGCCAAATTTCTCAAGTTTATTCTCCAGGAAATCAGCCAAAAGTTTTTCTGCTTCCACTCTATTCACAGGGTAGACAAAATCATCTAAATTCCCAGGGTTATCAGCAAAATTAGCTGTAACATAGCTTTTGGCCTCATCTAAAAAACTATTTTTAAAGTCAGGCAATTTTGGAATTTCAATATCCTTAGGAAACTTCTTTCTATTTTTAGAATCAAAACTCCACTTACCACCTACCGGCTTATTGTCCTCATTAACTAGAATCCCAAGCCGCTTTCTCTGCATCTGGTAATACTGATGCTGGAAGAATTTATTCTCAGCAAAATACTCTTTATTCTTCAGCCTACTGGTTAAAAAATTAGGGCTCTCCAGAATCTCTAAGTCAACTTCATACCGCTCAGCAATCCCTCTGATTTCAGCTTTTAATTCCTTATTAATCGGATCAAATAAACGCAAACTTTCTAAATCCTTAATTACTTCTTCAAGACTGACCTTATATTCATAATATTTAACAAGCTCTTCACCGAATTCTGCCTCAACTTCCTGCTGGAAATTCTTCATCGAAGCCCTGTGTAGAAGCAGTTTCTTCTGATTATATTTATAATCAGTAAAATATTTTTTAGCTTCATAGATTATCAGATTATCAATTTCCATCTCTTTAACCTTAGCAAAAAGCTGATTGGGCAAGACCAAAATGTTTCTTCTCATTTTATCACCTGTCCTTAATATTTTACAGGAATTATTAATGTCAGAAATATACTCCAGCATTTTAATTTTATTATACCATATTTCAAATATCTTCACAGAAATCCTCCATAAGTTCAATTATTTCTGTTATAATAGATTTAAGTAATTTAAACTAATGA
>SLSL01000204.1 GCA_007130465.1 Halanaerobiaceae bacterium
AAAGAATTATGATTGATCAACTCCATTATTATTACTTCCCCAATTAACCATGTAGTTACCCCTGCTCTTGTACAGCCGGTTATAGTTTTATCCTTATGCCCAAAAGCTGCATGGAGGTGTAATTTAGGCCGCCCCTCTTCATCAGAGAATATTGTTCCAATTCCTACTGCTTCACTTATACCCTCAAGTTCAGTAATTATTGATTTTATTTTTTTGCCTGGAGTTTCTTCAGGTCCAACCACAACTTTACTATTTTTATCTGCTCCACCTAAAAAGAAGACAACTGCTGAATTAATCTCCTCTTTTTCTGCTAATTCTTCAATAGCATCAGGTATTATATCTCCATCCTCTAATCTGCTAATAAATACCCTACCTCTTTCAGCTTCAGTATATTTCATTGAAATTCCTCCTTAAAATATTAATAAGTAAGAAGCTTAAATTATATATAAAAAAAAGCCACTCATAGAAGTGACTAAATCCTCAAAATATAAAAATGGCACGGGCAGGAGGACTTGAACCCCCAACACCAAGATTTGGAGTCTTGTGCTCTGCCAATTGAGCTATGCCCGTACAAAATTTCATAAAAAAAAGTAAATATTAATTTATTATTGGTGGAGGTGGTGGGAATCGAACCCACGTACTGCATAGTTCGTTCTCTGATATCTACACTCGTAGCCTACTTTTTCGTCTCACCTGATAGACTCCAGTAGACAGGATTCTATCAGGCCAAGTCTGGCAAGTTTCCCTTGCTCCTTCAGACGGCCAGAGTAAGGTAAGTCTGCTTTTTATGACACCCAGTTACACACGACAGACACGTCTGCAGTGGGCGTTAGCTGCCTGCTTACGCAGCAGCTAAAGCGTAATCATTATCGTTTGCAGATAATTTTATTACCCAGTGTTTTACGGGTGAAAGAGTATCCCCGGAGCGCAATCAGAGAACTCACTATACAGGCGATACCAGAACACCCCCTGTATAGGAGAATCCTCAATTACATTATATATTATAAAGGATAATCGCCTGTTTGTCAAGTATTTATTCTTCATAAGTTCTATATTTTAATGCTTTTTCCATCTCTCGATTTGCAGTCTTTTTAGCAATATCTCTCCGCTTATCTCTAACATCTTTACCTTTGGCTAAGGCCAGTTCTATTTTTGCTAAATTCCTTTTTAAATAAATAGATAAAGGCACAAGAGTATACCCTTTCTGCTTTGTATAACCAATCAGTTTTTGAATCTCATTTTTGCGGAGGAGGAGTTTTCTTACTCTTTCTGGTTCATGATTATATCTATTACCCTGTTTATAAGGACTAATATGCATATTATATAGAAATACTTCGCCATTCTCTACTATGGCAAAACTATCTTTTAAATTAACATTCCGCTGCCGGATAGATTTAATTTCAGTTCCTTTCAATTTTATCCCGGCTTCAAAAGTCTCTTCTATATGATAGTCATGCCTGGCTTTTCTATTTCGAGCAATTATTGTTATATCATCATTATTATTTTTAGCCATAAGATAACACCTCCCCTTTTATTCTATATTATTTTTTGACAACTTCAAAGTCTAACTGTCTTTCATCAACATTTGCTTTAACCAGTTTAACTTCTACTTCATTGCCTAATCTATACATATTCTTTGTCCTCTCACCAATTAAGATCTGTTGATCTTCAATATATTGATAATAATCATCGGCAAGACTTTCAACATGAACTAAACCTTCAACAGTATTCTTGAGCTGAACAAACATCCCAAAGTTCGTTATTCCACTAATAATACCGGTAAATTCTTCGCCTACATGGCGCTGCATATACTCAACCTTTTTAAGGTCAACTGAGTCTCTTTCTGCCTCCATTGCTCTTCTCTCCTGAAGTGAACAATGATCAGCTGTCTCAGGCAATACCTCTTCTAATTCCTGACGTCTGTGAGCAGATAATTTGCCTCCTGTTATTAATTCTGTAATAATCCTATGAACTACTAAATCTGGATATCTTCTAATTGGTGATGTGAAGTGGGAATAATAATCAAGAGAAAGCCCAAAATGGCCGATATTAACAGGAGAATATACTGCCTTCTTCATAGAGCGAAGAAGCATTGTCTCTATTAAGTTCTCTTCATCTGTGCCCTCAACTTTCCTGAGAAGTTTCTGCAGTGCCCCAGGATGAACTTCGCCATCATTACCGCCTTTTAAATGGTATCCAAAGTTATGAATAAACTCATTAAAAATCTTAATCTTTTCCGGGTCAGGTTTATCATGAACCCTGTAAATAAATGGCTCTTCCCTCCAGAAAACTTCTTCTGCCACCACTCTATTGGCTGCAATCATGAACTCTTCTATGACTTGTTCAGGAATACCCCGCTCCATTTTCTGAATATCAACTGGACTACCTTCATCATCAAGGATCACCTTGACTTCAGGGAAATCAAAATCAATTGTTCCTCTTAATTTTCTTCCGCCTCTTAGCTTATTATGAAGATCTTCCATTAACTTTAGCTTTGGATAAAAGTCAGCATACTTTTCCTGAACTTCTTTATTATCTTTTTCCAGCATCTCTCTAACCTGGTCATAGGTTAATCGATGATTTGAACGGATAACAGACCGATGAATCTCATGATCAACTATTTCAAAAGGCTCTAACTTATAATCAATAAAAACAGTTACAGCAAATTTATCTTCATCCGGCCTTAAACTACAGAGATCATTAGATAGCCTCTCTGGTAACATCGGTATCACTCTATCAACAAGATAAATGCTGGTACCACGGCGATAAGCCTCATTATCCAGAGGAGTTCCTTCCTGAACATAATGGCTCACATCAGCTATATGAACTCCAAGACGGAGCTTATTATCATTTAATTTTTCTATTGAAACAGCATCATCAAAATCTTTAGCATCTTCTCCATCTATTGTTACCATTGGAAGATCTCTTAAATCTCTTCTTCCGGAAATCTCTTTTTCAGGAAGCTTATCTGGAAATTTTCTAGCCTGTTCTAGAACATCAGGAGGAAACTCTCCAGGTAGCTCTAACTGACGGATCATTGCTTCTAAATCAACACCTGGATCGCCTTTGCTTCCAATCTTTTCAATAATCTCGCCTTCAGGATTCCTGTTCTTCCTGGGCCATTTGATAATTTTAACAACAACTTTATCTCCAGAATCTGCACCTTTAAAATTGCCCTGATGAATATAAATATCAGTGAAAACTCTCTTATTATCAGGAATCACAAAACCATATTTGCCATAATGATCTAATTCACCAACTATTGTTTCATTGGCCCGATCAAGGATTTTAATAACTTCGCCTTCATCTCGCTTGCCTCCACCAGACTTAAAAGGTCTAACTAAAACCTTATCATTATGCATGGCACTATTTAAGTTTTCAGAGGACATATAAATATCTTCTTTAGTTGGATCTTCAGGTATTAAAAAGGCAAAACCTTTCGGATTACTCTGTACCCGGCCTTTGATAAGATTAAATTTAGCAGGAATACCATAATAGCCTTTATCGCTCTGATAGATATCTCCTGATTTCTTCAACTCACTGAGAACTTTTTCAAATTGTTTCCTCTGACTTTTAGAAACATTAAATTTATCTAATAATTCATGTATATTGAGCGGCCTCTCTGCTTTTTCTTCAAAAAACTCTAAAATCTGATTACGTGCTGCCATTATAAACCAAGCTCCTTTGAAATACTCTGCATGCCTTCAAGGGACAGAGAAATAAACTCCTCAAGCTCTAAATCTAATTCACTACAAGAAGCTATCACATCTCTATCTGCACCTTTAGCAAATGAGTTCTCATCATATCTATTCATTATAAATTCCGAATCTAAAGCATTTAAACTTTTTTCTGGATGAATTAAAGCCGATGCCACAATTAAACCAGTTAATGGATCAGATGCATAAAGAGATTTATCTAATTTAGTTTTCCTGGGAAGTTCATGGATACCATTGTGAGCTCTAACTGCATAAACAATATCCTCTGGAAGGCCCATTTCAGCCAAACGATCTGCTCCTAATTGACTATGCTTTTCTGGTTTATCTGCTGTATCTTCATAATCAATATCATGTAAAAGCCCAGCAAGTCTCCACTTTTCTACATCCTCATCAAAATATTCAGCCAGGCGAACCATCACTGCTTCAACAGCAAGGCAATGTTTTACTAAATTCTCCTGTTTAATATTTTCCTTTACCACTTCCAGAGCTTCTTCTCTACTCATCATCATAACCATCTCCTTCTCCGGTATTTTTATTAACAATTATAAATTTAGCACTTGCCCTTGCCAATTCTTTCCCCATCTTCCCTTCTAATTTAGCTGATGTCTCAATAATCCTTCTACGCTTTTCCTGAACCCTACCTTTAATCACAACTTTTTTATCAAGCCGGACCGGTTCTAAAAACCTAATCTTCATTTCAGCAGTAACTGCCTGCCAGCCTTTAAACCTGATAGCTTTAGCCATAGCCTCATCTAATAAAGTTGAAACCAGACCGCCATGCATAACATCTCTATAACCTGATAGCTTTTCATCAGGCATAAAATTAGCTATCACATGATCTTTTACTTCATCATATTCAAATTCAATATTTAAAGAAATTGGATTATTCTCACCACAGACAAAACACATATTATCATCACCAGGTTCTATCATAAATCGCTATCACCTCCTGTTGTAAAAAACCCCCTAAGCAGTTACTTAGAGGGAAATGATCATATTTAATTTATTGCTTACTATATAAATAATGGTGCAAATACCAGTGAAACAATAGTCATCAACTTAATTAAAATATTCAGAGATGGTCCTGAAGTATCTTTAAATGGGTCTCCTACTGTATCACCAACGACTGCTGCTTTATGAGTTTCAGTACCTTTACCTCCAAATGCACCTGATTCTATATATTTTTTGGCATTATCCCAGGCTCCGCCAGAATTAGCCATCATAATCGCTAGAAGTACACCGGCAGATAACGCACCTGCCAGTAATCCACCAAGTGCCTCGACATCCCAAATCCCTACAATTACTGGAACAACGACTGCAAGAATTCCAGGAATAATCATTTCTTTTAAAGCTGCTTTAGTTGAAATATCTACACATCTTCTATAGTCTGGAGTTGCTTCTCCTTCCATAATTCCTGGTATTTCTTTGAACTGTCTTCTTACCTCTTCAATCATCTTAAAGGCAGCTGAACCAACAGCTTCCATTGTTAATGCCGAGAATAAGAAAGGTAGCATCGCACCTAAGAATAAACCAATAATTACATTTGGGTTAGTTAAACTGATTACTGATAAATCCACCGCTTCTGAAAAAGCTGCAAATAATGACAGAGCTGTTAAAGCAGCTGAACCAATTGCAAAACCTTTACCCATAGCGGCAGTAGTATTACCTACTGAATCAAGTTTATCTGTAATCACTCGTACTTCAGAATCAAGTTCTGCCATCTCAGCAATTCCGCCTGCATTATCAGCAATTGGTCCGTAAGCATCAACTGAAAGAGTAATACCTGTTGTTGCTAGCATACCTACAGCTGACATTGCAATACCATACAGGCCTGCAAAATTATATGAAATAAATATCGCAACTGTAATTGATAAGATTGGGAATACAGTTGAACGCATACCAACAGCAAGTCCAGCAATAATGTTTGGAGCTGTACCTGTCTGAGACTGTTCAGCTATATGTTGAACAGGTTTATAATGCTCTGAAGTATAATACTCAGTTATCCGTCCAATCAAAATACCAACAAGAAGCCCTGCAAGAATTGCCCAGAACACTCCTAAATCTCCAATTAAGTTATTAACTAATAGAAAAGCACCAATTATTGTAATACCAGCCGCAACTAATGTACCTCTTTCTAGAGCTTTAGCCGGATCTCCACCTTCTTTTGCTTTGACAAACCTGGTACCAATAATAGCTGCAACTATTCCAATAGAAACTATTAATAAAGGTAAGATTACATGGTCTTTTGAAAGTGTTGTACCTAAGGTCATTGCAGCAACAATCGAACCTACATATGATTCAAAAAGATCAGCACCCATCCCTGCTACATCACCAACATTATCACCGACATTATCAGCAATAACAGCTGGGTTTCGGGGGTCATCTTCAGGAATACCTGCTTCAACCTTACCGACAAGATCAGCGCCAACATCAGCAGCTTTTGTATAAATGCCACCACCTACACGTGCAAATAAAGCTATTGAACTAGCACCGAAGGCAAAACCTCTTATATATTCTGGATTATTAGTGAACATTATGTATAAAACTCCTAATCCTATAGTACCGAGGCCAACAACTGATAATCCCATAACTGATCCTCCAGAAAAAGCTACACCAAGAGCATCATTTAGACTTGTACGTGCTGCCTGAGTTGTTCTTGCATTAGCTTGAGTAGCTATCTGCATACCTATAAAACCAGCCAACCCTGAAAAGATAGCTCCTAAAACGAAAGATAATGCTGTCTGCCAGCCTAGAGTTGGAACAATAATAATACCTACAACTACAACAAAACCTGTTAACATTGAATATTCTCTACCTAAAAATGCCATAGCACCTTCATTTATAGCCTGAGATAATTCAATCATCCTTTTAGTCCCCTGGTCTGCGCTTTTTACCTTCTTTGCCATAAACAGAGCAAAGAGCAGGGCCAGGATCCCTGCTAGCGGTGTGATGAATTCCATTTATTATCCTCCTTAAGATCCGTATATCAAATTATTATTTCAAATATTAAATACAAATTAAACAAAAAAGGAAAAAGAGCGGTCAAAGACCGCTATATTAAAAATAATTAAAAAGTTACATTTATTTAAACTACTGCCAGGATGAAAGATAGCACCATAAATGCAATAGCGGCAACCATCGTTGCTTTATTAATTTTTTCCTCCATTTTTCTACCACTGGAACCTAAAAACTGAGTAGCTCCTCCATCAATAGCTCCTGATAAACCTGCACTTTTACCAGACTGGAGCAATACTCCAACAATTACAGCTATAGACACTATCAAATGTAAAACCTTAAGTGCCGTCACAAACTTCACCTCCCAGTAATTTTAATCCTTAGTTCTTACCTTTAATTATTTTAACATATACTCAGCAAAAAAACAATTAATTGTGGTTGATAATTTATTATTAGAATTCAGTGAAATTAAATAACTAATATTGAAATAGAAATTCTACTATGATATATTTAATACACGTTAAAATCTTATACTCCAGATAGATTTCAGATTGGAGGTTTATATGAATCAAATTCTTGAAGAGATTTGGAGCTCTAACTTTAATTCAAATGAAAAATTAATTCTTGCTATTTTATGGTCATTTTTATTTGAATATGGTTCTGAAAGCGAAGAAAAAGAAATTATAAAAATTTCAAAGACTGAATTAGCTGAATTAAGTTCTCTTAATAGCAATAAGTCTGGCAGAATAATAACAGATTTAGATGATAGTGGCTGGTTAATCTTACATGATATTATCAATGATAATCTTGTAGAAAAATTAAAAATCGAATTACTTATTCCAAATAATGCAGGAATTACCCTGCCTGATAAAGAACTAATAGATAATGGAGATAAAAAAGAAAAAATAAATTCTAAGCAGAAGGATACTTCTGATAATGGCCATGATAAAATGGGTATCATAGTTTCTTTTTGGAGAAAATATTTTCAAAAGAGGCCAATTACACCGACTGAATATACTTATTTAAAAGGTTTTGTAGACAAAGGCATGGAGCCAAAATTAATAGCTGAATTACTTAGCTATACCAAAATCCAGGGCATTAATAACCCTATTGCCTATGTCAGAAAAATTCTGACTGATCTTTATAATAATGATGTTTACACCTTAAATCAATACATGGAGCAGGATAGGGAGTTGAAAGATATTGGAGAAAAATCAATTTCAGAAGATAATCAAGGAGAAAAAGAAAGAGATCGAGAAGACAAAGTCTCAGAACTTGAAAAAAAAGGATGGGATTAAGAAACCGCCTCGAGACCAAGTTATTAAAAAAGTCAAAAATTTCATTATAAATAATGCCAATATTGATCCCCTCTATAAAGACTGCACATTAAAGAATTTCAAAAGTTCTATATTATCTCAGAAGAACAAGAAAAAATATAGGCAGGTTGCAAATTATATCAATGGTATTGATACTGCTATAGAACTTCCACAATCTATTTATCTTTTTAGTGAATATCCTGGAATTGGAAAAACTCATCTGGCAGTTGCTGCCCTACATAAAGCTGCTGAAAAAATAGCCGAGGAAGTTTACAGAAACAAAGAAGTTATTCAGTATGGAAATATTCCTTTTTCCCAGAGCTGGACTCCTGTTTATTTTATAAACGTTTCTGAAGGTCTCATGGATATGAAGAATGATATTGAAGGCTCTGCTCAAGATTTTACCAGATCTAAGATTTATCAAAATGTCAAACATTCCAGACTTGTAATCCTTGATGATATATTCAATGAAATTAGATACTCCCCATTTGTTTTAGAAACATTGCTTTATTGGATTGATTTCAGGCTAAAAAACAACAGAGCAACCATTTTCACTTCAAACCATAATTTCCAGATATTTTTAAATGATGAAACTAATCCTATCAGCAATGAAAGATTGAGGATCATCTCAAGAAATATTGCCTCCAGGGTTAATAAAATGGTTATGAATTATAAAATTGCCTTCGACAGTTCTCCTGATACCGATTATAGAGCAATAAGGAATGGGTGATAAATTAATGTTAAGTAGAACTGAAACCCTTGAAAGACTATTAGAAATCAGAAAAAATTTATCTCCTGATGGGAAAATACCTTTCCCTAAAGAGGAACCCGGGACAGCTATTGGAAAAGTAGATATTTTAATTTTAGATCTGATTGGCTCTTTTCCTTCTATAAGAGAAAGAATTAATGAAATTATAAATCTTGCTATACATAATAATATAAGCATTAGAACTGCATCAGTTGCAATCCATGAACTAATCAGCGAAAAAGCTCTTTATAAAAAAAACAAAAAGAAAAAAAGACAAGTTTCAAATAATTCAAAGCCTCCCAAAAATATGTATACCAGCAAAGTTGAAAAGTTAGAAGCCCAAGGCTGGAATTAAAAACCTCCGGTGTTTTCACCGGAGGTTTAGTATATTATATAGTTTAACTTTAATCTAAATTAAAAAATACATCTTTGCCTGCATATTCAGCAGTATCGCCTAATATTTCTTCTATTCTTATTAACTGATTATATTTAGCAACTCTCTCTGAACGAGCTGGAGCACCTGTCTTAATCTGACCTGTATTCATTGCAACTACTAAATCAGAAATTGTAACATCTTCAGTCTCTCCTGAACGGTGAGAAATTACTGAAGTGAACCCTGCTCTACTTGCCATTTCAATAGTATCAAGAGTTTCAGTAATTGTTCCAATCTGATTTAACTTGATTAAGATTGAATTGCTGCAATTTTCTTCAATACCTCTCTTTAGTCTTTCAGTATTAGTTACATATAGGTCATCTCCAACTAACTGAATCTTATCTCCTAATGCTTCAGTTAATTCTGTCCATCCATCCCAATCATCTTCATCAAGACCATCTTCAATTGAGATTATAGGATATTTGTCAACTAATTCTTTATAAAATTCTACCATTTCACTGCTAGTCTTTTTAACACCTTCGCCTTTTAGATTATATTTACCGTCTTCATAAATCTCAGTTGCAGCAACATCAAGAGCTAAAAGAATATCTTCTCCAGCTTTATAACCTGCAGCTTCAACTGCTTCCAGGATAATTTTTATTGCCTCTTCATTAGAATCTAAATCTGGTGCAAAACCACCTTCTGCTCCTATACCAGTATTTAATCCTCTGTTCTGAAGAACTTTCTTAAGATGGTGATAAATCTCTGCACCGGCCTGAATAGCTGACTTAAAGGAATCAGCTGCTACAGGCATTATCATAAACTCCTGAATATCAACATTATTATCAGCATGTTCCCCGCCATTTAGAATATTCAACATTGGAACAGGTAACCTCTTGGCATTTACACCACCTAAATAGTTAAATAGGTAGATATCACTTGCCAGAGCAGCTGCTCTTGCCACAGCCATTGATACACCAAGAATTGCATTGGCTCCTAATTTACCCTTATTATCAGTTCCATCTAGCTGAATCATCATTTCATCAACTAAAACCTGACTTCTTGCATCATAACCAATTAGCTCAGGAGCAATAATATTATTAACATTATCAACTGCCTGCT
The DNA here is from genome assembly GCA_007130465.1 of Halanaerobiaceae bacterium. Classification (GTDB taxonomy): domain Bacteria; phylum Bacillota; class Halanaerobiia; order Halanaerobiales; family Halarsenatibacteraceae; genus Halonatronomonas. The sequence goes on from SLSL01000204.1 coordinate 10,231, forward strand.
GGACACCTTTGCCTAAATAACGGTCTTCTTCATCTCTTAATTCGACTGCTTCATATGCCCCTGTAGAAGCCCCAGATGGAACTGCAGCTCTACCCATTGCTCCACCCTCTAAATATACTTCAACTTCAACAGTCGGATTACCTCTTGAATCTAAAATCTCTCTTGCATAAATATCTGAAATCATTGTATTCATCAATATCACTCCTATTTATTTTTGATTAAAGATTTTCCAGTCATTGATTCAGGCTTTTCAATACCTAAGATATCGAGCATAGTTGGCGCAATATCTGCTAAAATGCCAGATTCAATACTTGCCTCTCCTGGGCCACCTAAATAAGCTAAAGGTACCGGATTTGTCGTATGGGCAGTAAATGGACTACCATCCTCTTCTTTCATTTGTTCAGCATTGCCATGATCTGCTGTTAATAATACCTGACCACCTCTTTCAAGTATAGCTGGAACAATTTGGGATACACCTCTCTCAACTGCCTCAACAGCTTTAACTGCTGCATCAAAATCACCTGAATGACCAACCATATCACAATTAGCATAATTTAAAATTATCACATCATAATCTCCATCATCAAGTAATTCAAGTAATTTATCTGTAACTTCTTCTGCACTCATTTCTGGTTTCTGGTCATAGGTTGCAACTTCCTGTGGCGACTGAATTAATGTCCTATCTTCACCAGGGTTAGCAACTTCAACACCACCATTGAAAAAGAAAGTTACATGGGCATACTTTTCAGTTTCAGCAATTCTTAATTGTTTTAGCCCTTCTCTGCTAAGGACCTCACCTAATGTGTCATCTATTTCCTGAGGTCCAAAGGCAACAGGAAGATCAAATTCTTCATCATATTCAGTCATACAGAGATAGTATAAATTTTCTGGGTGATTTTTTGAACGCTTAAATTTATCAAAGTCCTCTAATGCTAGCGCCTTTGTAATCTGTCTTACTCTATCAGCTCTAAAGTTAAAGACAAAGACAGAATCATCATCTTTAATTCTACCCTCAGAATTAATAACAATAGGAATTACAAATTCATCATCTACATCATCTTGATATGATTCATTTACTGCTTTTATCGCTGAATCAGCCTTTTTGCCTTCACCTAAAACTAAGGCATTATAGGCAAGTTCAGTTCTTTCCCAGCGGTTATCTCTGTCCATTGTATAATATCTTCCGCTTACTGTAGCTATCTCGCCAATGCCAATTTCATCTATTTTATTTTCTAGCTCTTCTAAATACTTAATGGCGCTCTGAGGTGGTGTATCTCTACCATCTAAGATTGCATGTATATAAACCTCTTTAATATCTAGTCTTTTAGCTGCCTCTAGCAATCCAAAAAGGTGTCTGATATGACTATGAACACCTCCGTCAGATAATAATCCCATCAAATGAAGAGCCGAGTTGTTTGATTTAGCATGGTCAAAAGCCTCTTTAATCTTTGGATTACTAATTAATTCATCATCTTCAAGTGCCTTATTAATTCTGGTATAATCCTGATAAATAATTCTACCGCTGCCTAAATTCAAATGCCCAACTTCTGAATTTCCCATTTGACCTTCAGGCAAACCTACTGATTCTCCAGAGGCACCTAATTGTGATGTAGGATTATTTTTAAATATTTCATCTAAATATGGTGTTTTAGCAGCTCTGGTGGCATCCCCGTCTTCTCTGGGAGCAATACCGTAACCATCCATAATAACCAGAGCCAGCGGTTTAGGTCTATTTGCTGGCATTCTCTATCACTCCAGCAAAACTTTCTGCTTCTAAGCTAGCCCCACCAACAAGAGCACCATCAATATCAGGTTTAGACATGAACTCTTCTATATTATGAGGTTTAACACTGCCCCCATATTGGATTCTAATTTCAGACTCTTTGCCTGGGGCAAGCTCAGCTATAATTTTCCTGATTTTATTAATTGTATCTTCCGCTTGATCCGCTGAAGCACTTTCCCCAGTTCCAATTGCCCAGATAGGCTCATAGGCAATAGTAACCTTTTCAATATCCTCAGATCTAACTCCTGCTAAGGCTGCTTTAACCTGAAAAGTCACTGTCTCTTTAGTTTTACCTGCTTCTCTTTCCGCCAAAGTTTCACCAACACAGATGATTGGTTTTAAGTCATATTGTAATGCAGATTTAACCTTTCTATTTACATCCTGATCTGTCTCATTAAATATCTGTCTTCTCTCTGAATGACCAATTATTATATATTCTATTCCTAAATCAGCTAACATACCTGGAGCAGTCTCTCCAGTATAAGCACCAGATTCTTTCCAGTGCATATTCTGGGCCCCAACTTTAATATTAGAACCTGCTAATTCTTCAACGACTCCATGCAAAGAAACATCATTAGGACAGACAGCCATATCTACATCTGTTCTATCGCCTGTAATCTCTTTTAATTTTTTTACCAATTCTCTAGCTTCTGAAGGTGTTTTATTCATCTTCCAATTTCCAGCTATAAATGGTTTACGCATAATTTATCACTCCTCTAAGTCATCTAAGGCTTCTATTCCTGGCAATGGTTTTCCTTCAAAGAACTGAAGAGATGCTCCACCACCGGTAGAAACATGAGATATTTCATTTTCTACACCTGCTTTTTTAATTGCTGCAGCAGACTCTCCACCACCAACAACTGAATAAGCTTCACTTTCTGCAAGTGCTTTTGCAAGTTCCATAGTTCCTTTTGCAAATTGATCCATCTCAAAGACACCGATCGGTCCATTCCAGGTAACTGTTTTAGATTTTTCTATTATATCTTTATATTTTTTTAAAGTTTTAGGTCCGCCACTATCAAGGATCTGCCAGCCTTTTGATACTTTATCAACATCAACAACTTTATATTCACTATCTGCTTTAAATTCTCTGGCAACAACTACATCATCTGGAAGTATAACTTCTATACCTTTGGCAGCCGCTTCATCCATAATATCTTTAGCAAGTTCTACCCTATCCTCTTCTACAAGAGAGTCTCCAACTTCTAAACCTTTAGCCAGCAAGAATGTATTGGCAATTCCTCCACCTAAAAGAAGATAATCTGCTCTAGAAATAATATTTTTGATTACATCCATTTTATCTGAAACTTTTGCCCCACCAATTATGGCTGTATAAGGTTTCTCAGGGTTATCTGTTGCTCTACCTAAGGCTTCAAGTTCTCTCTGAATTAAGAAACCTGCAACTGCTGGTAGAAGTTCTGCAACTCCAGTAGTCGATGCATGAGCTCTATGAGCTGCGCCAAAAGCATCATTTACAAATACATCGGCCAGACTAGCCAGGGCCTTTGCATATTCTGGATCATTTCCTTTTTCACCAGGGTGAAATCTAGTGTTTTCTAATAAAAGCACATCTCCATCATCCATTTTTTCAATTGCTTCTTCAACTTCTCTACCGATAGAATCATCGGTTTTATAGACCTCCCTGCCTAATAAATCAGCAAGTTTATCTGCTACTGGGTCCATTCTATATTGCTCATCAACCTTGCCACCTGGTCTGCCTAAGTGAGACATTAAAATAACTTTAGCATCTTCATTCATTAGAAATTTAATGGTTGGCAGAGCAGCTTCAATTCTTGTATCGTCTGTTACTTTATCTCCATCTAATGGTACATTAAAGTCAACTCGGACAAGCACTTTTTTATTTTTGAAATTAAAATCCTTCAATGCTTTTTTCATCTATAATCCCTCCTGTTGTGATATTTTAAAACTATAAAGCAAACTATTTGTGCTCCATACTACTTTTTGATAAAATATAAGTGACGGGATGGAGTGCACTGCGGCTCTCTTTTTAGGGAGTAACG
>SLSL01000067.1 GCA_007130465.1 Halanaerobiaceae bacterium
ACTTTTCCAAATTCTGTTTGCCATTCTTTTGACATATTCTCACCTCGTTTATAAGACAAAAGATTTAATTTAATTCTACAACAATTAGATAAAACTTGCAAATCCAACTTATAATTCTCCAATAAAACTTGTCAGGACTACTCTAAATATGTTAAAATGAATATTAGAGCTAAAATAGCAGGCTTATCAAAATAGAAACGGGGGTGTTTGTAATGGCACAGGTCTGTGAGATTTGTGGTAAAGGCAGCAACAACGCCAATAGAATAAGACGTAGAGGTAAAGCAAAAAAAGAAGGCGGTGTAGGCCGTAACGTAACTAGCGTCAGCAAAAGAAGCCAGAAGCCTAATCTTCAAAAGATAAAGGCTATGGTTGATGGAAATAAAAAAAGAATTAAAGTATGTACTACCTGTATTAAATCAGATAGAGTAACTAAAGCATACTAAATAAATTATAAGGCGAAGGAGACAATTACTCCTCCGCCTCTTTTTTATTTAATAGGTAACTTTAGCTAATTCTTTTTCCAATTCTTCTCTTGACTTTTTAATTCTTGCTACACCTGTTTCCATTGCCGCTTCAGCTACTGAAATAGCAACTGCTTTAGCAACACCTTTTTCAAATGGATCAGGTACAATTCTTTCATTACCAGGCTCTTGAATTAAACCAGCAATTGCTCTGGCAGCAGCCATCTTCATCTCTGAATTAATATCCTTTGCTCTAACTATTAAGGCACCTTTCATTACTCCAGGAAAAGCAAGCACATTATTAATTTGATTAGGATAATCAGATCTTCCAGTAGCTATTATAGAAACGCCAGCCTCTTTAGCTAGTTCAGGAGCAATCTCTGGATCAGGATTAGCAAGTGCAAATATTATTGGATCCTGATTCATTATATTTACCATATCCTTTGATAAGACATTGCCGACTGATAAACCAATAAATATATCCGCCTTATTAACTGCCTTGGCAAGGCCACCATCTAAATTTGTAGGATTAGTTATCCTGGCCAATTCTTCTTTAGCTGGATTCAAATCTTCTCGCTCACTATTAATAATCCCCCTGCTATCACAGACGACTAAATTTTCTTCATTAACGCCTGCCTGGAGCAATAATTTAACAGTAGCAGTAGCAGATGCACCTGCCCCATTAATTACTATTTTACTATTTGATAGTTTTTTATCAGATAATTTTGTGGCATTCAATAAACCAGCAAGTATTACAATCGCAGTCCCATGCTGGTCGTCATGGAAAATTGCCATCTCAGTCTCTTCTTTCAGTCTCTCTTCAATATAAAAACAGTCTGGAGCAGCAATATCTTCTAAATTAATCCCTGCAAAAGAAGGTTCTAAATTTTTTACAATATTAACTATCTCTTCCTTATCAGTAGTTCCCAGACATAACGGAACTGCATCGACTCCAGCAAACTTCTTAAATAAAACCGCTTTGCCTTCCATTACTGGCATAGCAGCATCTGGACCAATATTACCCAGCCCCAAAACAGCTGTTCCAGAACTAACTACTGCTATCATATTTCCCTTAGCAGTATATCTAAATGAATTCTCTTTGTCTTCAGCGATTGCTCTGCACGGTTCAGCAACTCCTGGAGAATAAGCCAAACTCAAATCATCAGCATTATTGACCTCTACTTTGCTTTTAATCTCAATTTTACCTTTATTATCTTCATGAAATTTTAAAGATTCCTGATAAATATCCAAAATAATTCCCCCTCATATAATTATGATTTATTGTGATTCTTAAAATCAATTTTTTTGAAACTTTTTCTGGCCCTGCTCATATAAATCATTACCCTCAGTATCATTGACAACAAATAAAGGTAAATTTTCTACATATAATTTCCTGACAGCTTCTGGCCCTAATTCAGGATAAGCTATAACCTCAGCCTCTTTTATATGTTCAGCAATTAAGGCTGCAGCTCCTCCAACAGCAGCAAAATAAACTGCATTATAATTTTTAATAGCATTCCTTACAGATTCAGATCGTGCTCCTTTACCTATCATACCTTTAAGGCCAGCTTTTAGCAAGGGTTCAACAAAAGGGTCCATACGGTAACTGGTAGTTGGTCCAGCAGAACCAATTACTTTTCCAGGTTTATTAGGAGCAGGCCCAACATAATAAATAACTGAACCTTTAATAGTAAATGGAAGGTCTTCTCCTGCTTCTAATGTCTCAACCAGCCTTTTATGGGCCTGGTCTCTGGCAGTATATATTGTTCCTGTCAGCCTGACCTCATCTCCTGCCTGAAGTTCTTTGATAATATTATCATCTAATGGCAATTTTATTTTTTTCATCTTATCTACCTTCCCCATTAAACAATAAACTAATATGTCTGGCAGAATGGCAGTTCAGATTAACTGCAACTGGCATACTGGCAATATGACAGGGATAACTCTTTATATTAACACCTAAAGCAGTTGTATTTCCGCCAAGACCCTGAGGTCCAATTCCAAGCTGATTAACTTTTTTAAGAATATCCTGTTCTAGTTCTGCCAATTTAGGATCAGGATTGGTTTTATCAATTCTTTCAAAAAGACTCTCTTTAGCAAGCAGAGCCGATTTTTCAAAATTCCCTCCAATACCAACACCAACAATCAAAGGAGGGCAGGCATTAGCCCCTGATTCTTTTACAACCTGAACTATATAATCAATAATCCCATCCCGAGATACAGTCGGTTTCATCATATTAATCTGACTCATATTTTCACTTCCACCGCCTTTAGTGGCGATATCAAGCCTTAGCTCAGCTCCAGCAACTAAATCATAATGAATGATTACAGGGGTATTAGTTTCAGTATTTTCTCTATCAAAAGGATCTTTGACAACTGATTTTCTTAAATATCCATCTTTATATCCCTTACTTACCCCATTATTAATTGCCTCTTCTAGGTTGCCATCGAATTCCAGCTCCTGTCCAATCCTGGCATAAACAACGACCAGGCCAGTATCCTGACATAGGGGAACTCTTTTATTTTTAGCTATCTCTGAATTATCAAGTATCTGCTCTAAAATTTTACGGCCAACATCACTGTTTTCATTATCAAAAGCTTTTTTTATTGCATTTTCAACATCTTCAGGCAGCTCAAAATTAACCTCCTGAACTTTTCTGGTAATCTGGTCTTCAATCTCTTTTGTTTTAATTAATTGCATAATTTCACCTGCATCTAATCAGTATTATCATCATGTAGAATATAGATTAACCTGCCTTCACCAACAGTTATCTTAAAAACATCTTCAACAACTCTATTACTGATACCTCTGGTATAACTCCTTAAAAGATCAAGTCCTTCTGTATCATACTTTGTTCCATAAATAGATACATCATTAACCTTTTTATCTAATGGCAGTAGTGATAATTGCCAGCCTTTATAACCTGAAACTTCTTTGCTTTCTTCAATTATTCCAACCTCAAGCTCAGCTTCTCTAATAAATGCATCTATTCCTAAATTCAATGAATATTCAAGCAGATAAATATTAGCTAATTGCTGGTCAAATCGCCCACCCATACTACCTATTAATATTATTGTATCACAATCTAATCTATTACAATAATCAATAGTTAATTCACCATCTGTCTTTTCTTTATCAACTGGATGCTGCTCTAAATTTACTTTCCTGGCTTTCCAAAAATCCAGTTCAGCCTCAGTTAGGGAGTCGAAATCACCAATAATATATTCAGGATCTATTCCTAAATCCTTATATAACCTAGCGCCTCCATCTGCTGCCAGCTTTATCTCTGATTCATTAATAATATCTTTATAAAACTGGCCAGGAGAATCAAAATCTCCATTTAATACAACTACTGCCTGACAGTTATCAGAGCCCATTTTCTTAAAGTTGGTTTAATAGATTGGCCATCTCAAGGAATCCAACAGCAGCCTCAAAACCTTTATTACCAGCTTTAGTTCCAGCTCTTTCAATAGCCTGCTCAATTGTATCTGTAGTAATTACTCCAAACATAACAGGCTTCCCAGTATCTAAACCTACTGTGGCAACACCCTTAGAAACCTCAGCACAGACATAATCAAAATGAGGAGTTGCTCCCCTGATTACTGCTCCGAGACAGATGACTCCATCATATTTATCATTAGCAGCCATTTTTTTAGCAGTTAATGGTATTTCAAATGCTCCAGGTACCCAGGCAATATCAATATCTTCTGCTTCAACTCCATGTCTGATCAAAGCATCCTTAGCACCTGATAAAAGTTTGCTTGAAATAAACTCATTAAATCTAGCTGTTACTATCCCTACTTTTAAACCCTTTCCTGTTAACTTTCCTTCATATACTTTAGACATATTAATTATCCTCCTTTGAATTATCTTCAATCTCACTTGTACTTAAATTATGCAAAATATGACCCATCTTATTCTTTTTAACTTTCAGGTAGTCTTCATTATCTATATTAGGACTAATTTCCAGTGGTACTCTATCAGTTATTTCCAAACCATAACCTTCAAGTCCAACGACTTTCTTAGGGTTGTTAGTAATTAATTTAATAGAATTAACACCAAGATCTATCAAAATCTGAGCCCCAATTCCATAATCTCTTAAATCAGGTGGAAAGCCTAAAGCAATATTTGCTTCAACTGTATCCATGCCACCATCCTGCAAGTGATAGGCTTTTATTTTATTAGCCAGGCCAATACCCCGGCCTTCCTGACGCATATAAACAATTACACCTTCACCATTCTCTTCTATCATTTCCATAGCCCGGTGAAGCTGTTCACCACAGTCACAGCGATTAGACCCTAATACATCTCCAGTTAAACATTCAGAATGGATCCTGGTTAATACATTCTCTTTATCAAGTAAATCTCCTTTAAAAATAGCCACATGTTCTAATTTATCAACCATAGTTGAATAAACCCTGATTTTAAATTCACCGAAATCAGTTGGCAAATCAGCTTCTGCCTCTAATTTAATCAGTTTTTCTCGCTTCTTCTTATATTTTATCAGATCAGCTATACTTATCAACTTAAGATCAAATTTTTCAGCAAACTCTCTTAAATCATCAAGTCTTGCCATTGACCCATCATCTTTTATAATCTCACAGATTACCCCAGCAGGTTTCAACCCGGCCATTTTAGCAAGATCTACTGCAGCCTCTGTATGACCCGCCCTTCTTAACACTCCACCTTTACGAGCTTTTAAAGGAAATATATGCCCGGGACGATTAAAGTCCCCTGGATCACTATCAGGATTTACTAACTCCTGTATAGTTTTTGCCCTTTCTTCAGCTGAAATACCTGTTGTTGTCGATACATGATCAACTGATACTGTAAAACCAGTCTGATGAGGATCAGTATTATTACCTGTCATGAGAGGAATTTCTAATTCTTCTAACCTTTCTTTTTCTAGAGGAGCACAGACTAAGCCTCTTCCCTCTTTAATCATAAAATTAATAGCTTCTTTATCAGCCATCTCGGCTGCCATTAAAAGGTCTCCCTCATTTTCTCTATCTTCATCATCTACAACTATTACCATTTTCCCCTCTTTTATATCCTGGATTGCATCTTCTATTCTATCCATTATTATCCTCCCTCAGATTATAGATCGTATCCATATTTCTGTAATTTTTCTTTTGTTAAAGAACTTGATTTGTCTGGACCACTACCACTACTTTTTAAATAATTTTCTGTTGTATTAACAATATATTTGCCAAGAATATCAGTTTCTAAATTGATTGTATCTCCAGTCTTGCTCTGATAAAAAGTTGTCTCAGACCAGCTTTCTGGTATTAAAGAAACTTTAAAAGCATTATCATTAACTTCAACTACAGTTAAACTTACTCCATTTACTGCAATCGAACCTTTTTCAACTATATATTTTCCTAATTCTTCAGGATAATCAATGGATAATACCCAGGCGTTCTTTTCAGGTTTGATTTTTAAAAGATTACCTGTACCGTCAATATGTCCGGTTACTATATGGCCATCAAGTAGGTCATTAACGCCTAAAGACGGCTCTAAATTAACCTGGCTACCTGGGCTTAAATCTCCTAAATTACTCTTTCGCAGAGTTTCAGGCATCACATCTGCTTTAAAACCAGTTGCTGTAAAGGCCACCACTGTTAAACAGACTCCATTAACAGCAATACTATCACCTTTTCCTGCAGATTCTAGAACTCTTTCAGCTTTAATATCAAGCTGATATGAACTACCTCCTTTATTAATCGCCTGAAGAGTACCAATTTCCCTGACAATGCCGGTAAACATTAACTATCACCTCTTTCCGGATAAGCAGTAATCAATATATCTTCACCAGATTTTTCAGTCTTTTCAATTTTTATTTTATCTGATTTAGAAATCTTATCAGGAGCAGCACCAGCAAAGACAGGAATACCATCATTGCCCCCAAGAATTTTCGGCGAAATAAAAATATAATATTTATCTATTAATCCTGCTTTTAAAAATGAATAATTAATATTGCTACCACCTTCAATCATAATATTAACAAGATCAAAATTTATTAATTTCTTAGATAAATCATCTAAATCAAGTCGGTTATTATCATTTAAGGCAAGCTCTACTACTTTAACGCCGGTAAGTTCTTGAAATCTGGACTTTTTTTCAACATCTATATCTGGCCCGGTAAAAATAATTATATCAGAAAGATGTTCGCCTCTCTTTGCTTCTTTAAATAATTTAGACTCAATAGAAACCTTCAAATTACTATCAAGTATAACCCTGGTTGGCTGACTAACCCTTCCATTTAGATGGCGCACTGTTAATTGAGGGTCATCAAGTTCAGCAGTACCTCTACCAACTAAAACAGCATCTAATTTATGACGTAAGTAATGAGCATGCTTCCTTGATTCTTCTCCAGAAATCCAGCGGGCGTCACCACCAGGTGCAGCTATATAGCCATCGATAGTCTGGGCAACCTTTAAATTATAAAAAGGCCTCTTCTTTTTCATATAGTGAAAAAATGATTCATTTAACTTTCTGCCTTCTTCAGCTAGCAAACCCTCATATACCTCAATATCATTATCTTCTAATTGGGCAATACCCCTCCCAGCAACTTTAGGATTAGGATCTGAATTAGCAATAAACACCTTTTTAATTCCAGATTTGCTAACTTTTAATGAACAGGGAGGTGTTTTACCATAATGACTGCAGGGCTCTAAATTAACATAGAGATTTGAGTCTTTAACATCTTCACATGCAGAATCTATAGCCATTACTTCAGCATGATCTTCGCCAAAGGCAGAATGATAACCCTCGCCAATAATTTTTCCGTTTTTTACTATAACAGCCCCAACCAGCGGATTAGGACTGACAAAACCTTCACCTTTTTTTGCAAGTTCAAAGGCTCTTTTCATAAATCTATAATCTTTATCTCTAAACTCCATAAACATCTACTCCTCTCCAGCATAACATATAAAACTAAACAAAAATAAAAGCCTTCCACTTATAGGGAAGGCCTGAAAACTTCATGTAAGGCTAACTCTCATCCAGACTTTAACTGTCGGTATTGGAATTTCACCAATTCAACCCTCCTGGGCTTGTGGACTTTAACCACCGGTATGGAATTACACCACTCCCCGTCAGCAAAATATTATGTTTTAAAAACCAATTAACTGTACACATTTTATCATAAATTAAAAACACTGTAAAGTCAGTCTAATAGCAACTATTCTCCAGCATCTCTGAATTTTTCAATTGCTTTATAGGGATTCTCAGAACCAAATATTGCAGAACCTGCTATTATTATATCTGCTCCAGCATTAATTACCTCATTAACATTATGAAGTTTTATCCCTCCATCAACAGCTATTTCCACATCATTATCCAGTTCTAATATCATATCATTAAGCCTGCTTATCTTTTCATTAATCTGTGGTATATACTTCTGTCCTCCAAAGCCTGGATTAACTGACATTATCAAAACTAAATCTAAATCAGGAAGTATTATTTCAATATCCTTTAGAGAAGTTCCAGGATTCAGGGAAACTCCAGCTTTACAGCCAGCATTTTTAATTCTTTGAATAAGTCGATGGCTATGATCAGTTGCTTCTATATGAAAAGTAATATAATCACTGCCAGCTTCAGCATATTTTTCGATATAATCTTCTGGATTTGAAATCATTAAATGGGTATCAAAGGCAAGGTCAGTCTTATCTCTCAAAGCAGATATAAGTCCTGGTCCAAAGGTTAAATTAGGCACAAAATGGCCATCCATAATATCTAAATGAAGCATATCAGCATTATCTATAGTCTTAACTTCTTCTGCAAGCCTGGTAAAATCAGAGGCCAGCAGGGATGGAGCTATTTTAATCATATTGCCTTCCCCTTTCCTCTAACATCTCAAAATAAGTCTTATAAGAGTCATATCTTGAAGAGGCTATTTCCCCTTCTTCAACTTTTGCTTTTATTAAACAACCTGGTTCATGAATATGATTACAATTATTAAATTTACAACTACTTAAAAATTTATTAAACTCAGGATAATAAAACTTGAGATCCTCTGCTTCAATCCCATCTAAATCTAATGTTGAAAAACCTGGTGTATCAGCAATCCAGCCACTATTATCCTTCATTTTTAAAAGCCTTACTTCTCTAGTAGTATGAGTGCCTCTTTTAAGCTTCTTACTGATATCACCGACTTTTAAGTTTGCGCCAGGTATTAAAGCATTTAATAAAGCTGTCTTACCAACACCAGAGGGGCCTGCCAGAACTGTTATTCCATCAGCAATTTCTTCTTTGACTTTTTCAATTCCTGTGCCATCCTTTACACTTGTCAAAAAAACATTATAATCTGCATCTCTATAAGCATCAAGAGCATTTTCTATCTCTTTATCTAAATTATCTATTAAATCTATCTTATTAACAACAATCAGAGGATTATATTCTAATGATTCAATTAAAATCAAAAATCTATCAAGCAATTTAAAATTTACTTCAGGATCTTTTAAAGATTGAACAAGTAAAACCTGGTCTACATTAGCAACTTTAGGCCTCATAAGCAAATTTTCTCTAGGTAAAAGTTCTTCAACCATTTCATCTTTTACAATTACTCTGTCACCAGGATACATCTCATCTCTAATTCGCCCTCTTGGTTTGCAGCGTGTTTCTTCCCCATTATCTAAATGGACAAATACAAATCCACCGATCATTCTATTAATAGTACCCTTCAGCTTGATTTTTTAACTCCCCCTTAATGATCTACTCATATAATTCATCATAAATCAAATCATCTTCTCTATAGAGCAGATATCTAGTAGAACCATAGCTTTCTACCTCAATATCAACTCTCTCACCTGGTTCAACCCGATCTCTCCAGGTTAAATAAATTCCAGTATCATCTTCAACCATCAACCTATAAGAAGCAACCTCATTTCCTGAACCAGTAAAACTAATAGTTCTACTCTTTATCCGTTCATCATCAATCTCATCTTCATCCAGACGCCCCTGGATAACATTCCCCTGACTGACAATAAGATCAACTTCATCACCTAATAGATGTTCTTCGCCAATCTCTGGTACAGTATTTATAATTCGATTCTGCTCAAATTCATCAGAAAACTCATAATCAGTATCGCCAACAACAAAACCCAATCTCTCTAATTCAATTCTTGCCTGTCTGGCAGTCATACCACTTAAGTCAGGTATTTCCTTTTTTTCAGGGCCAGCACTAAGAACCAGATTAATACTTCTGGTAACCCTTATATTTTCACCTGCATCTGGATCTTGAGAATAGACCTTCCCCTCTTCTATATCAGAACTAAATCGTTCTTCTTCAGAAATAGTATATTCAAAACCAGATTCTTCAAGTAGTTCAGTTGCTTCTTCAAGTTCAACTCCAGTAACATCTGGTACCTCAGCAATAGGAACATTCATTACTCTATTATATGCAAAAATAAATCCGCCTATTAATAAAACAAATATACCAATCCCGATTAAAGTATAGCTAATAGACCTCTTAATTTTAGGAGTTGCTTTTTTCTTTTTTGTACTCTTCTTTCCATTACTGATTTTACTATCCTTTGAGGATCTCATCTTCTCATTAATAGTTTTATTATCAAGATCATTAAATTCTTTATAATTATGAATCTTTGTTCTTTCAAATTTTTCTCTGCGTTTTTGATCTTTATTTTCTCTTCTCAATTTATTAATTTTGGCCATAGCCTGAAGTATTTCTTCTCTCATCTCCAGTGCCGAGGTAAATCTATCATCTGGATCTTTAGCTAAAGCCTTTTTAATAAGCTGATTAACCTCTTCTGGAATAGAATCATTATAGTCTGAAAGGTCAGGAACAGGTTCTTTTATATGTTTTAAGGCAACAGTAACAGCTGTCTCACCTGTAAAAGGCACTCTGCCTGTTAACATTTCAAATAGAACAATTCCAAGAGAATATATATCTGTTAATGGAGTAATCTCTCCACCTTTAGCCTGCTCAGGTGAAAAGTAATGAGCACTACCGACTACAGAATCAGTCATATCAAGGGTAACTGTTGAACTGACTGCCCTGGCAATACCAAAATCAGTAACCTTAACCTGATTTTCAGGGGTTAAAATAATATTATGAGGTTTAATATCGCAATGAACTATATCACTCTCATGGGCAACATTTAATGCTGCAGCAATCTGAGAAGCTATATCCAGTGCTTCAATTATAGGAAGTTTATTTCTTGCTTCAATGATTTCTTTCAGATTCTGCCCTATTATATTCTCCATCACCAGGTAATTATAATTTTCAGTCTGACCTATATCATATATATTAACAACATTAGGATGAGATATCCTGGCAACTGCCCTGGCTTCATGGCGAATTTTTTTAATAAATTCTTCATCAGAAGCATATTCAGGTCTCAACATTTTTAGAGCAACCTGACGATCTAGCATGATATCAGTAGCCTCATAGACTACGGCCATCCCACCTCTTCCTAACTCCTTATTTATTTCATATCGATTTTTTATTATTTTATCCAAAAAAACTCACCTCTAAACTTCCTTAATAAAACAAGAAATAAAAGTTATATTATCACTGCCGCCAGCTTCAAGTGCTTCAGTTAATAAATTATTATTAATCTTTTTAACCTCAGGATAAAAATCAGAAATTATTAACTCAACCTCTTTTTCTCTAATCATATCAGTCAAGCCATCACTACAGATCAATATAAAATCACCTGAATTAAGTTTAACCTTACCGATATCTAAATCCAGGTTTCTTTCCAGACCAATAGCCTGAGTTAAAATATTTCTTTTAGGATGGGTAAATGCTTCTTCTGGAGAAATCTTCCCCTGAGAAACAAGTTGATTTACATAGGAATGATCTGTAGAAATCTTAGTTAAACTTTTATTTCTATATAAATATATTCTACTATCACCAACATGTCCATAATACATGTTTTCACCACAGATCAAGCAGAGCGACAATGTCGTACCCATGCCCTTAAGTGAGATATCATCCAAGCCTTTATTAATTATTTTATTATTAATCTCACTAAAAACATTCTGAAAAAGTTCATTAAATTCACCATTACAATTAAAGTCTATTTGCTCAACCATTTCAATAGCAGTAGAACTGGCGACCTCCCCACCTTTATGGCCACCCATGCCATCAGCTACTGCAAGAATATTGTTCTGGTCAAACTCTATTAAATAAGCATCTTCATTTGTTTCTCTAATCTTACCTCTATCAGTTATACCCTTAGCTATTAAATCAGGCATTAGCTTCTTCCTCCTTTAAGCGGAGCTGACCACAGGCTGCAGTCACATCTTCTCCCATACTTGTTCTTATCTGAACAGGGACATTTACTTTATCTAAATAATTTTTAAATTTATTTATCCTCTGTTTTGGACTGGGTTTATGATCAAGACCAGCAACTGGATTAGCAGGGATTAAATTAACAAAAACATTCATATCCTCTATCCATTCAACTAACTTTTTTGCATCATATATACTATCATTAAAATCAGCAATCATTAAATATTCAATAGTTATTCTTCTGGAAGTTAATTTATAATAATCCTTAAGAGATGCCTTTATTGCATTTAAATCATATTTTTTATTAACAGGCATTAATTTACTTCTTTTTTCATTATCTCCTGAATGTATGGATACTGCAAGTCCAACCTGATCAAAATCTCTTCCAAATTCTCTGATTTTAGGAACAATCCCAACAGTTGAAACGGTAATCCTTCTACTTCCAATCTGAAAAGCCCCTTCAGAATTTATAATTTCAAGAGACTTTTTAAGATTATCATAATTCAAAAAAGGTTCTCCCATTCCCATAAACACAACATTTCTAAGTTCACCCAAATTATTTTCAGCAATATATTTAGATATCTGCCAGACCTGGTCTACAATCTCTGCAGCAGTTAAATTTCTCTTGCAGCCATCCATCCCTGTTGCGCAAAAACTACAGCCTAAATCACAGCCAACCTGAACTGATAAACAGGCTGTATATTTTTCTTCCTTACTTTGAGGAATTAAAACAGTCTCAACTCTTTCACCATCAGTTAATTCCCAAAGAAACTTAGTTGTTCCATCATTACTTGCCTTAATTTTAATTAAATTCAAATTTTCCATCAAAAAATTATCAGTTAAAAATTTCAGAAGTCCTCCAGGTAAATTTTTCATTAAGTCAGGTTCAATAACTAAATTATTATATACCCAGTTAAAAATCTGATCAGACCGGAAAGCTGAAAATGAATTATCTACTAAAATATCAGTTAATTCTGATTTATTTAATTCTTTAAATGAATACATCTTAAACCTCCCTGGTCCTCACATATATCTTTCTTCCTGGCTGAAATGGATGATTGCTTCTAGAATAATCTGCACCAATAATATAAACATCATCAACTTCTGACGAAGTAGTAACTTTGTTCTGTAAGATATCACCAACAGTTGGCCCAATTAAATTAGCAATTAACATCGCTACCAGCATACTCCAGATAGAGAAATAACCACTCCAGAACAATATAATAATAAATATAATAGCAGATAATAGGTTGGCTGCTGTTAAAGTGGTTCCGCAGCGATCATGAATTGTAAGCTTATTTTCACCAGATTTTAATCGTTCCTGGCCCTCTCTGGCAGCTAATTCAACTTCTGTTAAATCCTGAGCTCCAATAATATAAAAACCTTTCTCATCTGCATAGCCTGCAAGCTGCCTATAACCGTAATGTTCTTCAAGTACATTAATAGTTGCATGTTCTAAACCATGATTTTTCTTTAAAATTGGATTCTTTGCAATCCTATATAACTCGCCAGGGGCATGAATTAAACTGTGCATCGAATTAAAAGTAAATTTTAAAGGAATTAAAAATAAAAAGATAAAAAAGAAAAATGCCGCTGGAAGCAATAAAACTGGAAAAAAGAATAATAACATTATTAGAAATAACCAAAAAATCATAAAACCACTTCCAATTTATATTATTTACCTAAAACTTCTCCTGCCTCAGGTTGATAGCCACAGATAAAATCTCTTGCTGACATCCTCTTTGAGCCGGGCAGCTGAACTTCAGTCAGGCTAATAGCTCCTTTAGCTGTAGCTATTATTAATCCCTGATTTAAATCAACAGAGATTATCTCCCCAGGAGTTGAATTATGCTCGATATTAACAATCTCAGATGCCCAGACCTTTAACTTCTTATCCTGATATAAAGTAAAGGCTCCTGGCCAGGGATTATTACCTCTTATAAAATTAAAGACATCTCTATTTGGTTGATCAAAATCAATTAAGCCATCTTTTTTATTTAACTGAGGAGCATAATTGGCAAGAGAATCATTTTGTGCCTCTGGTTTTATCCTGCCTGCCTGCATCTCAAAAAGAGTTTTAACCAGTAAATCTGCCCCTACTTCAGCCAATTTATCATGCAATTTGCCAACAGTATCACTATCTTCTATAACTAACTCTTCCTGTAAGAGCATATCCCCCTGATCAAGTTCTCTTGAAATCAACATAGTAGTTACCCCTGTTTTATCATCACCATTAATAATAGCCTGGTGAATCGGACTGGCACCTCTATATCTAGGCAG
>SLSL01000146.1 GCA_007130465.1 Halanaerobiaceae bacterium
AATTAAAGGATAGGTGGTATTATATGTTTAAAAATAGTATGAAGAAGATAGTGGTTACCTTAGTAATTGTTATGCTGATAACTGCTGGAGTTGGTCTGGCAAATGATAATTCTATGAGAGAACATGGTACTATCCAGAATTTCCAGAACATCTTAATGGTAATTAATAATTATTATGTTGAAGATATTTCATTGAATCAGTTGATTACCGGCGCCATTGATGGCATGTTATCTGAGATAGATTCTTACTCAAATTATATGTCTTCTGGAGAATATGAAGATATGCAGGAAGATTTTGAAGGTGAATTCGGTGGAATCGGTATTCAGATAACTATTAGAGATGGCAAATTGACTATTGTATCTCCTATTTCCAATACTCCTGGTGAGAGAGCAGGATTGATGGCTGGAGATGTTATTGCCGAAATTGATGGTGAGCCAACAGCAGATATGTCTCAGGAGAGAGCAGTTGATCTAATGCGGGGGGAACCTGGAACAGATGTTGTTCTTTCGATTGACCGGGAAGGAGAAGATGAATTAATTAAGGTTGATATTACCAGAGCTATTATAGAAGTTCCAATTGTTGAGACTGAAATTTATGATGAAATTGGTTATTTATCTGTAAGTCAGTTTATCCAGGAGACAGGTATAAAAACTGAGGAAGCTTTACTTGAACTTGAAGATGATGGTGTAGAAGCTATTATTCTTGACCTTAGAAATAATCCTGGTGGAATTTTAGATGAGGCAGTTAAAGTAAGCAGTCTTTTTACTGATAGTGGAACAGTTTTATCTGTAAGACAACGGGAAGGCGAAGATCAGATTTATGAAGTCGATACTGACTTTATGACTTCTGAGCTGCCTCTAATTGTGCTTACAAATCGTGGAAGTGCCAGTGGCTCTGAGATAGTTGCTGGATTTATTAAAGACCAGGAGAGAGGTAAATTATTTGGCAGCAAGACATTTGGTAAAGGTACAGTTCAGAGTGTCTTTCCCCTTGAAGATGGCTCTGCTTTAAGGTTGACAACAGCCAGATATTATACTTCAGGTGAGAATATGATTGATGAAATTGGAATAGAACCGAATTATGATTATCCATTTATTCCTGATGAAGATGACCCAGAAGCAGATAATCAACTTGATGTTGCTGTAGATTTAATGTCTTATTATCTTGAGAATAATTACTGGCCAGAAGCAGATGATTTTCTGCCAGAATTAACAGACGAGGAATTAGAAGAGATAGCCCATCGTGAGGCAGAAATAGAAGAGGTAGAAGAAGAAATTGAAGATGAAGAGTAAGAGGTGAGTGTTAAATGTCCAGTATTTTTGATATAATGGGGCCGATTATTATCGGCCCCTCAAGCTCGCATACAGCAGGTGCTGTTAAATTAGGGAGGCTTGCCAGGCTGATTTTTGATGATGAGATTGAGGAGGCAGAAATTGGCCTCCATGGCTCCTTTGCCAGTACAGGTAAAGGTCATGGGACTGATAAGGCTTTAGTTGGTGGTTTGCTTGGTTTCAAGCCTGATGATGTTAGAATCAGGGAAGCATTAGAGCTTGCTGAGGATAATGGTGTTAAGATTAACTTTAATAATATTAAGTTGCCTGATGCCCATCCAAATAGTGTTCAGATTACTATGAAAAATGAAAAGAATGAGTTGACTATTATTGGTTCATCTATCGGTGGAGGTAATGTTAAGGTGACAAAAATTGAGGATTATAAAGTTGATATAACTGGTTCTCTACCGACTATCTGGCTTATTCATGAGGATAAACCAGGGATGGTTGGTTTGATAACATCTATATTAGGAAGTTATAATCTTAATATTGCTTTTATGCAGGATTTTCGTAGAATTAAGGGGACAGTTGCTTCAGCTATAATAGAACTTGATCAGGAAGTTTCCAAGTATACTATTAATCATTTGAAGAATACAAATAATATTGAGAAAGTCAGATATATACCAGCATTATAAAATGGAGGAGAGCAGATGGAGTTAGTATATCGTTCAGTTAAAGAGTTATTTCAGCTGGCCGATGAAATTGATGGCGGCCTGGTTGAGGCTATTATAAAAGTTGAGGCTTTTGTAACTGATAAAACTGAATCTGAGATAAAGGCTAAGATGCAGGAAAACTTAGAAGTTATGAGAAAAGCAATAGAAGATGGTAAGGCTGAGGATATTAAATCCCCGAGCGGACTTGTAGGTGGGGAGGCTGCTAAATTGGAAGGTTTTCAGACTCCCTGGGCCACAGGTATTCATCAGCAGGCAGCAGTAAATGCGATAGCTGTTGCCGGTGTTAATGCCTGTATGGGAAGAGTTGTGGCCAGCCCGACTGCTGGAGCAAGCGGTATTGTTCCGGCAGTTATATTTGCCATTGCTGAAGAGAATGAGATTTCTGATCAGAGGCTTGTTGAGAGCTTATTTGTTGCAGCTGCTATAGGTAGAGTCGTTGCTAAAAAGGCTGATCTGGCCGGAGCGGCAGGTGGCTGCCAGGCAGAATGTGGTGTCGGTGCCGGGATGGCGGCTGGAGCTGCAGTTTATCTTGGCAATGGAAGCAAGGAAATGATCGGCCATGGCTTTTCATTGGCCTTAAAGAATTTACTTGGTCTGGTCTGTGATCCAGTTGCTGGTCTGGTTGAGGTTCCCTGTGTAAAAAGGAATGGGTTTGCGGCGAGTCATGCTATTATTGCAGCTACTATGGCCCTGGCTGGAATTGAGAGCAAGATACCGGCTGATGATGTTATTCTTGCCATGAAGGATATTGGAGATCAACTACCTTTATCACTCAAGGAGACATCTGAAGGGGGTCTGGCTGTGACAGAGACTGGACTGGAGATAACAAAGAATCTAGATATTTAAATATTTTGTAGTTATTCCTGACAGAACTTTTAGCTGTCAGGAATTTTTAATTTGCACTACCTGGCTATTTAATTTAATTATGTATTTTGACATAATTAAATATCAATAATAATTTTTTAATTTAATAAATTTTGAATGCCAGAGATAAGCTGGAGAATACCTGGAGGAAACCCGGAGCATTGCCGGAGGGATCCCGCAGCATTCCTGGAGCATTTATATATAAGGATTAAGCCTGGATGGCAGTATAATCGATTTATTTTTCAGGAAAAATCTATTAAAGTTAAAGGTTTAGGGGAAACCGGAAATGATCGTATTTAGATCGAATTTAAACCGAACTAATTTTAAGGAAGGTATGACTAATTTAATAGAAATTGATTATCTCGACTGGCAGGATAAGGCTGGTGGAGATTTTTTTATTTTGCATATTATAAAGCAAGTATTATCTTGAGCAATCATGGTAATAAACAATAGTAGATTAGTTGAAAAAATTAGTAATTTTATTACTTGCCAAAATAAAATATAATTGATATAATTATAAAACCAAGTAAGAAAGTATACTTTTTAAAGAAGGAGGGTTTTAAAATGTTTTCTAAAATTAAAGCTGATTTTAAAGCGATTTTTTCAAGGGATCCAGCAGTTAATAATGTTTTTGAAGCATTACTTGCATATTCAGGGTTTCATGCGATTATAATTCATCGCTTTGCCCATAAATTATATAGATTAGGTTTACGAACTATTCCCAGGATTATATCTCAGATTTCTAGATTTTTAACCGGGATTGAGATTCATCCAGGTGCTGAGATTGAAGGTGGTCTATTTATTGACCATGGCATGGGGGTAGTTATTGGTGAGACTACTGAAATTGGTGAAAATGTGACTATTTACCAGGGTGTTAC